>JAAXJD010000033.1:17488-29407 GCA_012270005.1 Flavobacterium sp.
CCCTATAAAAATCCATGTGATAATTGTTAGTAATAGCCTCCCAGTGCTACGTTTTTATAATTCAATAAATTAATGAATATGCTGCCGAAGAGGTGATTTTGAAATTAGTTATTATTTGTTTAATTTATGTATTAACGTTTTTTTCACAGAAAACGGTTGCGAAAAGCATCATAAATAATTTCTATAGTAAGCATTTATAAATTAGATAACCAGTATTTTTAATGTTTTTATTTAATCCTTAACTTTACATTATTAAACAAAGGGCATCTATTTTTTTTGTAGGGTGAAATTAAGCCGATTTGCGCTTATATTAGTGTGGTTTGACACAAATTTAACAGCGTTATTACTCTACTTGTATACTAGGGTAATTAAAATTATTCCTACTTTTGTAAGAACAGCAATTAGTAAAAACGGCTGCCCTATCCGTAACTTTTATAAATATGAAACACCCGATTTATATTGCAAATTACCTTAAGAGTGGTGTGCTGCCAGACATGCGCCATGTGGGTAAATGGATGGAAGATTTGTTCCAGTGGCTGTTTTGTATAGGGCCCCAGTTTGCCGACTATGATTATTTTGTGCAGCGTGAAAAAGAGCTTGAAACCACGTTTAGGGAGCTACTAATTTTATCTGGCTTGGCTGATGAAAACGCGGAAAAAATTGTGGCTACACTGCACCAAAAAGCAGCTGAAATCCACGCCGGTTTAGAGGACGATTTAAAAGCGATTTTCAGGTATGACCCGGCGGCACAATCCCGCACTGAAGGGCTGGTTACTTACCCTGGTTTTTTTGCCATTTCGGTGTATCGCCTTGCACATGAATTATGGGTTTTGCAGGTGCCTGTCTTGCCACGTATGTTAAGTGAATATGTACATGGAAAAACAGGTATAGACATACACCCGGGTGCTGTAATTGGCAAGCGTTTTTTTATAGACCACGGTACTGGAATAGTTATTGGAGAAACCTCTGTTATAGGTAACGATGTAAAAATGTATCAGGGGGTAACGCTGGGTGCACTGAGTGTGCAGAAGCAGGATGCCGACACTAAAAGACACCCATCTATAGGTAATGGTGTTACCATTTATGCTAACGCCACCATACTGGGTGGTGCCACGTTTATAGGGAACGGCAGTGTAATAGGGGGTAACGTTTGGCTGACGCATTCGGTGCCCGATGACTCGCTGGTGTACCACAAAAGCGAAATAACCATAAAAACCAAAGAGGTGTTTCCTGAACCCTTAAATTTTGTAATTTAATATTTATACTAAGATAGATTGATATATGAAAGCAAACAGCATTCTTGAAACCATAGGCAACACGCCGCACGTAAAATTAAATAAACTGTTTCCCGGCCGTAATGTGTGGACAAAACTGGAGCGTACTAACCCCGGCAGCAGTATTAAAGACCGTATAGCCCTGGCTATGATAGAAGATGCCGAGGCAAAAGGCATACTTACGCCCGATAGTGTTATAATAGAGCCTACATCGGGTAATACAGGTATTGGCCTGGCACTGGTGGCTGCCGTAAAAGGGTATAAACTGATACTGGTTATGCCCGAAAGCATGAGTGTGGAACGCCGCAGGCTAATGTCTATTTACGGGGCGGAGTTTGAGCTTACCCCGCGCGAAAAAGGTATGAAGGGTGCCATAGAAAAGGCTGCCGAACTTACGGCAAGTACGCCTAACGCATGGTCTCCGAGCCAGTTTGATAACCCTGCCAATACCGATGTGCACCGCCGTACTACGGCTCAGGAAATCATAGCTGATTTTCCTGACGGGATAGACTATATAATCACCGGTGTGGGTACAGGAGGCCACATAACAGGGGTAGCCGAGGTTTTAAAGAAGAAATGGCCAAACCTTAAGGTGTATGCCGTAGAGCCTGAATTGTCGCCGGTATTAAGCGGAGGTACTCCCGGGCCACACCCCATACAGGGTATAGGTGCAGGATTTGTGCCGGGTATTTATAACAGCAGTGTTATAGACGGCGTTATTCAGGTAAGCAAAGACGAAGCTTTCGATTTTGCGCGCCGTGCAGCCCGTGAGGAGGGTACGCTTATAGGTATCTCAAGCGGAGGGTCATTGGCGGCGGTTAGTAAAAAACTTGCTGAAATCCCTGAAGATGCTACCGTGCTTACGTTTGCATACGATACTGGAGAAAGGTACCTGTCTGTAGAGGGATTGTTTTAGAGCTAATAAGTTACTGAGCTTCTTAGCTACTGAGTTATACAACACAAAAGGCTGCCCATAGGCAGCCTTTTGTGTTGTATGTAATTTTCAAATTGGTAGATTTTCAAATTGAAAAATTATTTTATCCTTATCTCAAACATTTTGTCCCATAGTTTACCGGTAACAAAAAATGTTTTTGTTTTAGGGTTATAGGCTATACCGTTCAGCACATCGGTTTCTGGTGTGCGGGTTATTTTTTCGCTTAACGCTGTTAGGTCAAGCAGGCCTTCTACGCTACCTGTAACAGGGTCAAGTAGCACTATGGTATTGGTTTGATATATGTTGGCATATATTTTACCATCTACCCATTCCAGCTCGTTTAGCTCTTTTACCTTTTTGTCTTCGGCATATATGTTAACCGAGCTTACCTCTTTAAGCGTTTCAGGATCCAGTTTGTATATTTTCTCAGACCCATCACTTTGGTACAGGTTTTTATCATCGTGGGTAAGTCCCCATCCCTGTATGTCTCTAAAGTACTGAAACTCCTTTATTTTGTTCAGGTTGCCCGCATTGTATATAAATCCGGTGTTTTCCCTCCAGGTAAGCTGGTAAATCTTGTTGTTAAATACGGTAATGCCTTCGCCAAAGTACTTACCATCCAGGCTTATCTGTTTATAAGCTTTTCCGGTTTTATAATCGTTTTTGCGCAGTACAGATTGCTGGTACTGGCCTGTACCTTCAATAAGAGTATCTTTATAAAACTCAAGCCCCTGGGTGTAAGAGCCCGTATCGTGCGGGTAGGTATTTACAAGTTCAAACGAAAGCATCTTTGCCTTTACCGGGCTTATAACTTCTATCTGTCCGGTAGCTTCGGCGTTTTGTCCTTCATAATAAACCAGTGCCTTTATGTTTTGGTAGCCCAGGCGGCCTTCTTTCAGTACGGCATCAAGCTTTGCATCACCTTTTACGGTACCCACCTTTTCATCGTTTAGGTAGTATACTATAGAGTCTATTTGCTTTTTCTCGGGATTTTGCAGGGTTAACGGAAGCGTTTCACCGGGCTTATACTGGCCTTTTATGTTAGAAAAATCGATGCTGAATAAATTATTTTCAGTTTTTTCATTGCCTTTACAGCTAATTGCAAGGCTGCCTACAGCCAGTGCAGCCACGCCTAATGTAGTGGCAAATAATAATTTAGAAGCTTTCATTGATGTGTTTAAATATTGTAGCAATATACGATGCTGTTTATTATTGGGCAACAACACTTGCAAAAATATAAAATGGTTGTATATTTGCACCGGCAAGTCCTACACGACCAGCTCCTGCAGACTCCTCCAGGGTGGGAACGCAGCAAAGGTAAGCGGTTGTAGCGGTGCGATGTAGGTAGCTTGCCATTTTTTTCTTTTTTTGAGTAATACTGCACTATCTCCGTAAGGGGATTTTTTTGTTTATACACCTTTCGTATCTTCACACAAAAACACAGCGGCATGAATTATCTTGTATATCTTGTTTACGGCGGCGTACAATACAACCACGAGGCTTTGTATGCACTGCTGTCGTTTTATAAGTACCATGCCGGTAACACAATTACGGTTGTATTGTATACCGATGATGAGGCTTTTTTCAACAGCCAATTACCACAGGGAGTGGTGTATGTAGGGCTTTCGCCCGAAACCATAACCGAGTGGAAAGGTGCGTCGGGTTTTAACCACAGGTTAAAGATAAAAGCCCTGCAAGATGCCTGTACGCGGTTTAAAGGCAACATACTATACTGCGATACCGATACCCACTTTACCCGAAATGCCGAACATTTATTTGCCACTGTAGCACAGTGCGGAATTGTATTTCACAAGGCAGAAGGCGCACTTGCTACCGGCAAGGGCAATGTAGCCCGTAAGATGCGGGCGTTTTTTGCTGAAAATCCTGAGTTTACCATTCCTTCAGAATCGCAGCCTTTGCATATTACCAGTGCACTACAGGTTTGGAATGCAGGGGTAATAGGTTTTTCTACCCAATATGCGCCCGTGTTACAAAAAGTAGTGGAACTTACCGATGCTTTTTGCCAAAAGTCAGATATTTGTGTGTTGGAACAGGTAGCCTTCAACTATTACTTTCAGCAGTTGGCGGTACCTGTATCGGCAGAAAAAGAGGTAGAACATTATTGGTATTTTAAGGAGTTCAGGCAGGTACTGGCAAATTTTTTTCAGCACCACAGCAGTACGCCATTTAATATATTAGTTGCAGAAACCGATAAAATACTGCCTTATAATCTTTCGGAAGAAAAACGCGCTTACAAACGGATGGGCTTTTGGCAAAAGCAATGGACAAAACTTAGTAAAGGGGCTAAATGGCGCATAACGCCTTACAGGCTGTAACGGAATGCCAAACTTTTGGTATTTTAGCTCCGCAAAAACAAAAACATCGAATTTCTAAATAACGCAAATGAGTAAAGTAGTATTTATAACCGGTGCCTCATCGGGCATTGGCAAATCTATAGGGGAGTTCCTGCACCAAAAAGGCTATAAGGTGTACGGTACCAGCCGCAATCCTAAAACCGTAATAGGCTCGCTGTTTCCGCTTGTAGCGCTTGATGTGCGTAATGCTGAAAGCATAAAAGCAGCAGTAAATCAGGTTATTGCACAAGCCGGAGCTATAGATGTACTGGTAAACAATGCAGGGGTAGGCATAACCGGCCCCATTGAAGAAATCCCCTCAGATGAAATACGCAACAACTTTGAAGTGAACTTTATAGGCCCCATTGAGGTTATGAAAGCCGTGTTACCCCAAATGCGTACCCAGAAAAGTGGCCTTATTATTAATATAACCAGTATTGCGGGCTATATGGGCTTACCGTACCGGGGTGTTTATTCGGCATCAAAAGGTGCTTTAGAACTGGTTTCAGAGGCTATACGCATGGAGGTTAAGGGTTTTGGTATCAACGTTACCACAGTAGCTCCCGGCGATTTTGCTACAAATATTGTAGCAGGCCGCTACCACGCGCCTCTTGTTACAGGGTCTGCTTACGAAGTACCTTACGGTAATACCCTAAAAACCATGAACGACCACGTAGACACCGGCAGTGACCCGGCTGAAATGGCAGAAGCCGTTTATGCCATAATGCAGACAGGGAAACCAAAAGTGCATTACAGGGTAGGGGCGTTTATGCAAAAGTTTTCTATTGTATTAAAGAAAATCCTGCCCGATAAAGTGTACGAAAAAATGCTTATGAACCATTATAAATTGTAGTTTTGTACCTGTTTTTAAACATAAAATAACACAACATGAAATTTTTTATTGATACTGCTAACCTTGCACAGATAAAAGAAGCCCAGGAACTTGGTGTTCTTGATGGGGTAACTACTAACCCGTCGCTTATGGCTAAAGAGGGCATTACCGGAAAAAACAACATACTTAAGCATTATGTAGACATCTGCAACATTTCAGATGGCGATGTTAGTGCAGAGGTTATTGCTATAGACTATGACGGCATGATTCGCGAAGGCGAGGAGCTTGCTGATCTGCATGAGCGTATTGTGGTAAAGCTTCCGCTTACTAAAGAGGGTATTAAGGCGTGTAAATATTTTTCAGATAAAGGTATTAAAACCAACGTAACGCTTGTGTTTTCTGCCGGTCAGGCGCTTCTTGCCGCTAAGGCAGGTGCTACTTACGTATCGCCATTCATAGGCCGCCTTGACGATATTTCTACAGATGGGCTTAACCTGATTGAGGAAATCCGTGAAATCTATGACAACTACGGTTTTGAAACAGAAATCCTTGCAGCTTCTGTACGCCACACTATGCACATTGTTAACTGTGCAAAAATAGGTGCAGATGTTATTACAGGTCCGCTTAGTGCCATTACAGGCTTACTAAAACACCCGCTAACTGACTTAGGATTAGCGCAGTTCCTGGCTGATTACGCTAAGGGTAACCAGTAACATTACGGGCTGGTATAAAAATATTTGTTAAAAGCTAAGGTTCTTAAAAAGTTTTCTTTATACCTTTGCCTAAGTCAAAACAGACAAAAAAGTTATGATATTTAATCAACTGCATCATCATCATTTCAGCACTGGCTCAAACGCGAGGAGGAAATGATATGGCAGTAACCTAAAATATTCCACAAACCCGTTTGAGTAATCAGGCGGGTTTTTTGTTTGGTTTTATTTTCCTTTCCCCACACATCCCGCTCCGTTACTCAGGCACATTGCACACTAAAAATGAGTATATTAAAAATCGCGGTCCAGAAAAGTGGCCGACTGAGCGAAAAATCACTACAACTGCTTGCCGATTGCGGCATTAAGATTTCTAACGGCGAGCGCAGGCTTAAGGCGGTTTCTCCTAATTTCCCCATAGAGGTTCTGTTCCTGCGCGATGACGACATTCCGCAATACGTAGAAGAGGGCGTAGCCGATGCAGGCATACTGGGCGAAAACGAAGTTTGGGAAAAAGACAAAAAAATAACGGTTATAAAAAAACTGGGTTTTGCTTCGTGCCGCCTTTCATTAGCCATACCTAAAGATGCCAACTATACCGGCCCGCAGTATTTTAGTGGAAAAAAAGTAGCTACCAGCTACCCGGTAATCCTTCAAAATTTCTTTGACCAAAACAACTTGGATACAGCCATAGAAACCATAAGTGGCAGTGTAGAAATAGCACCTGCAATAGGCCTTGCCGACGGTATATTTGATATTGTAAGTACCGGCAGTACCCTGCAAATCAACGGACTGAAAGAGGTTGAGGTAGTTACAAAAAGCGAAGCGGTACTTATAAGCAATCTTAATCTTTCTGCCGAAAAACAACAAATATTGGATAAGCTATTGTTTAGGATACAGTCGGTTAAAAACGCTGCTGAAAACAAATACATTCTCCTTAACGCCCCTGATAAGGCAAACCCCGAAATCATTACAATACTCCCGGGCCTGAAAAGCCCGACAGTCCTTCCCTTGGCAGACGCGGGGTGGCGCGGCAGACACTCGGTTATCCGCGAGGATGCTTTTTGGGATATTATTGACCAGCGTAAAGCCCTTGGAGCCGAGGGGATTTTGGTTACTAATGTAGAAAAGATGATTCTGTAGCCTCATCCGTCGTTGCGAGGAGGTACGACGAAGCAATCTAATAAGTACAACAAACTTTACGACTTAAAAATGAAAACAATACTCAACCCCGATAAAACCCAATGGCAAAACCTTTTTGCCCGCCCTTCACTCGATGTGCAGGACTTAAATACTCTGGTTCAACAAGTTTTTACCGAAATAAAACAAAATGGCGACGCAGCGGTTGCTAAGTATACCCAACTTTTTGATGGTGTATCGCTCAGCAGTTTTGAGGTTACTGCCGAAGAAATGCAGGATGCAACGGCTGTTGTTCCCGATGAACTGAAGCTTGCTATTCAATTAGCTAAAGGAAACATAGAAAAATTTCACGCTGCCCAAAACGAAGAAAGGCAGATAATAGAAACCATGCAGGGCGTTACCTGCTGGCGCGAAAGCCGTGCGATAGAAAAAGTGGGTATTTACATTCCGGGCGGTTCTGCGCCGTTGTTTTCTACAGTGCTTATGCTGGCGGTTCCGGCTGCTATAGCGGGCTGTACCGAAATTGTACTGTGCACACCCCCCGACAAGCAAGGTAAAATCAATCCCGTTATATTGTACACGGCGCAACTTGCCGGAGTGAGCAAGATTTACAAAGTAGGTGGCATACAGGCGATTGGCGCAATGGCGTTCGGTACGCAGAGCATTCCTAAGGTAGATAAGATTTTTGGGCCGGGTAACCAGTACGTAACTGCTGCCAAGCAGGCTGCTTTTGCCGCCGGGGTAGCGATTGACCTGCCTGCGGGGCCAAGCGAACTGCTGGTTATAGCTGATACTACTGCTAATGCTGCGTTTGTGGCGGCCGACCTGCTAAGCCAGGCCGAACACGGTGGCGACAGCCAAGTGGTACTTGTAACGACCAATGAGGATTTTGGAAACAGTGTACTTGCCGAAATAAATGCACAAGTGGCGGCACTGCCCCGCGAGGGTGTTGCCCAAAAGGCACTGGACCACAGCAGGATTATTGTTTTGCCAGACACTTCAAACTGCATAGAGTTTAGTAACGGGTATGCCCCGGAACACCTTATTATTGCTACCGCCGATGCCGATGCTTTGGCAGAAAAGGTAACCAATGCGGGTTCTGTTTTTATAGGGAACTACAGTTGCGAAAGTGCGGGTGATTATGCCAGTGGCACCAACCACACCCTGCCTACAAACGGCTATGCCCGCAGCTACAGCGGGGTGTCTTTGGACAGCTTTGTAAAGAAAATAACCTTCCAGAAAATCACGGCGCAGGGGCTTCAAAACATAGGCCCGGCTATAGAAGCCATGGCAGCTGCCGAGCAGCTACAGGCGCACAAAAATGCAGTAACCATCCGTTTAAAATCATTGCAAAATGTTTAGTTTAGAAAAAATAGTGCGCCCAAATATATTGGCTTTAAAGCCCTACAGTTCTGCCCGCGATGAGTTTAAGGGTACGGCTACGGCTTACCTGGATGCTAACGAAAACCCGTTTGGTACGCTGAACCGTTACCCGGATCCGCTACAAAAGCAGTTGAAAGATAAGTTGGCAGAAATTAAAAGTGTTTCGGCAGAAAACATTTTTGTAGGCAATGGTAGTGACGAGGCGATTGACCTGTGTTTTCGTATTTTCTGCGAACCGGTTAAGGATAAGGCGCTTACGTTTACGCCCACGTATGGCATGTATAAGGTATCGGCAGATATTAATAACGTAGAACTTACCGAAGTGCCACTTACCGAAGATTTCCAGATTAATATTGATACTGCTTTACCATTATTAAAAGACGGGCAATTAAAACTGGTTTTCCTGTGTTCGCCAAACAACCCTACAGGGAATATCTTGAACGATGTTGAAACCATACTACAAAGCTTCAGCGGTATCGTGGTGGTAGATGAGGCGTATATTGATTTTGCCAATGCCGCTTCACTTTCGCAGAAGTTGGCAAAATATCCTAACCTAGTGGTGTTGCAAACCCTTAGCAAAGCATGGGGGCTGGCGGCTGCACGTGTAGGGCTGGCTTTTGCCAATGCACCCGTTATAAACCTGTTTAATAAAGTAAAACCACCATACAACATCAGCCGCATTAATTATGAGGCAGCACTTGCAGCCCTTGAAAGTGCTGATGCTGTGGAAAAACAAAAACAGGTGTTGTTATCCGAAAGAGATATTCTTATTAACGCTTTGGCACAACTTCCTATCACCAAAAACATATATCCTAGCGATGCCAATTTTGTGTTGGTTGAGGTAACCGATGCCGATGGTATTTACAACGCCTTGGTACAAAAAGGCATCATCTTGCGCAACCGAAATACCGTAGTTCCGGGTTGCCTGCGCGTCACCATAGGTACACCGGAAGAAAACACCCTACTCATCAATACCCTAAAATCCCTGTAATTATGAAAAAAGTATTGTTTATAGACCGCGACGGTACCCTTGTTATAGAACCACCTGTTGACTATCAACTGGATTCCCTGGAAAAGCTGGAGTTTTATCCCGGTGTGTTTTCCGGATTGGGAAAAATAGCAAAAGAACTCGATTATGAGTTGGTTATGGTTACCAATCAGGACGGGCTTGGTACGGCTTCGTTCCCGGAAGCTACGTTTTGGCCTGCCCAAAACAAAATAATACAGGCGTTTGAAAACGAAGGCATCCGCTTTAGCGAAGTACTCATCGACCGTAGTTTCCCTGAGGATAACCTGCCGACCCGCAAGCCGGGTACGGGTATGCTGACGCACTATATAAAAGGGAATTACGATTTGGCTAACAGCTACGTTATAGGCGATAGGCTTACCGATGTGCAGCTTGCACAGAACCTGGGGTGCCAGTCGATTTTTATTGGTAAAGATTGCGATAGCGCTACACTGTGCGAAACGCGTTGGGATGCGATTTACAGTTTCCTGAAACAAAAACCGCGTACGGGCAGTGTCGTAAGGAAAACCAATGAAACCAACATAAGTGTTACCGTAAACCTTGATGATAACAGTAAAACGAAGATAAATACAGGGCTGGCATTCTTCGACCACATGCTCGATCAGGTATCACGTCACGGAGAAGTAGGGCTTATTATTGATGTAAAAGGCGACCTTGAGGTAGACGACCACCATACTATTGAAGACACGGCACTGGCACTGGGCGATGCGTTTTTACAGGCATTGGGCAGTAAAAAAGGGATAGAGCGCTATGGCTTTTTATTACCTATGGACGATTGTTTGGCACAAGTAGGTATTGATTTTGGAGGAAGACCCTGGCTGGTTTGGGATGCCGATTTTAAACGCGAAAAAATTGGGGAGATGCCCACCGAAATGTTCCTGCACTTTTTTAAATCGTTTACCGATACTGCAAAGTGCAACCTGAACATTAAGGCAGAAGGCACCAACGAGCACCACAAGATAGAAGCCATATTTAAGGCGTTTGCAAAAGCCATACGCATGGCGGTGTCTAAGACTAATAATTATAACATACCCAGTACAAAAGGAACACTATGATAGCCATTGTAAAGTATAATGCAGGCAATACGCTTTCAGTAGAAAATGCTGTAAAGCGCCTTGGTTATAGCTGCGAGGTAACCGATGATCCTGTAAAGCTAAACGCTGCAGATAAAGTAATTTTTCCGGGGGTGGGGCATGCGGCTCCGGCTATGGCTTACCTTAAGGAACGCGGACTGGATGAGGTAATTAAAAACCTTACCCAACCCGTGCTGGGCATTTGCCTGGGTATGCAGTTAATGTGCCGTTTTTCGGAAGAAGGCGAAACCGAAGGACTAGGAATTTTTGATACTAATGTGCTAAAGTTTCCGCCGGAAGACAAAGTGCCTCACATGGGCTGGAATACGGTTCAGCATCTCGATAGTACATTGTTTAAAGGTATAGAACCAGATGCCGATTTTTATTTTGTACACAGTTATTACGCCGGGTTAAGTAATAATTCGTCAGGCGTATGCCGGTACATACAGCCGTTCAGCGCGGCATTGCAAAAAGATAATTATTATGCCGTACAGTTTCACCCCGAAAAATCAGGGTCTGTTGGAGCGCAGCTACTAAAAAACTTTTTAGAATTATGAAAATTATTCCGGCCATAGATATAATAAACGGTAAGTGCGTGCGACTTACCCAGGGCGATTATGCACAACAGAAAACCTATAACGAGAACCCGCTTGAGGTGGCAAAAATGTACGAAGATGCCGGTATACGGTACCTTCACCTGGTAGACCTTGATGGTGCCAAACAGGGGCGAATTGTTAACTATAAGGTACTGGAAAGTATTGCCAATCAAACAAAACTTACGGTTGACTTTGGCGGAGGCCTTAAAACGGATGCTGACATAGGAACCGCTTTTAGCAGTGGGGCAGCTCAGGTTACTGCGGGCAGTATTGCCATAAATCAACCCGAAACCGTCTACGCCTATCGTGAAAAATAAGGTAACGATAAAATCAGCCTTGGGGCTGCTTGTTAAAGAATTTTCCGGGAAGGGAATACAGTCGGTTATTTGTACCGACATTAGTAAAGACGGTATGCTGCAAGGCCCGTCGTTTGAACTTTATGGGGAGATTTTGGAACAGGCCAATGTGGGGCTGATTGCCAGCGGAGGCGTTACTACTATGGATGATCTGTACAAGCGTAAAGATATGGGTTGTGGGGGTGGTTTAATTGGCAAGGGGGTATAGGAAGGAAACATTACACTAGCCCAAGTGAGGGGGGG
>JAAXJD010000015.1:0-20947 GCA_012270005.1 Flavobacterium sp.
TGGGAATATGGGCTTACCTATGCTTCGTTCTATATTATCAAAAAATATTCATGCAAAAGGATATGAGATAGAAAACAAAAAATCTTTGTTTGTGTTGGGTGATACAAATAATAATGTATATTTGTCATCACGCAATTTAAAGGCTTCTAGCGTTATAACTACTTCAGAATTAAATACTTACGCGATACTTAACGCTGGTAGTGTTGTTCTTTTTGAAGGGTCGCTGGCAGGAATTGAAGAAACTTTAAGCAAATAATAGGGAATTATGAGTATCATTATTAAACCTATCATCACTGAAAAGATAACTAAAGACGGCGAAGTTTTTAACCGTTTTGGTTTTGTTGTGAGCAAAAAAGCTAACAAGGTAGAGATTAAGAAAGCTGTTGAGGCTGCTTATGGTGTATCTGTTACTGATGTAAACACAATGATTTACAGGGCTGATAGATCGGTTAAATACACTAAGAGTGGTTTAATCACTGGTAAAACAAGCGCTTACAAAAAAGCAATTGTACAGGTAAAAGAAGGTGAAACAATAGATTTTTACAACAATATCTAATAGAAAATGTCAGTTAGAAAATTAAAGCCTATTACCCCGGGTCAGCGTTTTAGAGTTGTTAATAGCTTTGACACTATTACAACTGATAAGCCGGAGCGTTCATTACTAGCTCCGAAAAAAAACTCAGGCGGTAGAAATAGTCAAGGAAAAATGACCATGCGTTACACAGGCGGTGGTCACAAACAAAGGTATCGTATCATTGATTTCAAGCGTACTAAAGCTGGTGTTCCTGCAACAGTTAAGACGATTGAATACGATCCAAACCGTTCAGCATTTATTTCCCTATTAGCTTATGCTGATGGTACAAAAACTTACATCATTGCACAAAACGGACTTCAGGTTGGTCAAACCGTAGTTTCTGGAGAGAATGCTGCTCCTGAAATTGGTAACACTCTTCCTTTGAGTAAAATTCCTCTGGGAACCGTTATATCTTGCATCGAACTACGTCCTGGGCAAGGTGCTGTTATAGCACGTAGTGCAGGTACATTCGCTCAACTTATGGCGAGGGATGGTAAATATGCAACGATAAAAATGCCTTCAGGTGAAACAAGGCTTATCCTTCTTACTTGTAGTGCTACTATCGGAGCTGTATCTAACTCAGACCACCAGCTTGTAGTATCTGGTAAAGCAGGTAGGAGCCGTTGGTTAGGTCGTAGGCCAAGAACTAGGCCGGTAGCTATGAACCCGGTAGATCACCCGATGGGTGGTGGTGAAGGACGCTCTTCAGGAGGTCACCCACGCTCTAGGAAAGGTCTTCCGTCTAAAGGTTACAGGACTCGTTCTAAAGTTAACCCGTCTAATAAGTATATCGTAGAACGTAGAAAGAAATAATAAGTAAGATATGGCACGTTCATTAAAGAAAGGACCTTTCGTACACTATAAACTAGAGAAGAAAGTTCAGGAAAATATCGAAAACGGTAACAAAAATGTTGTAAAGACCTGGTCTCGCGCTTCTATGATTACCCCGGATTTTGTTGGACAGACTATCGCAGTACACAACGGACGTCAATTCGTTCCGGTTTATGTAACAGAAAACATGGTAGGTCATAAATTAGGAGAATTTTCACCAACACGCTCTTTCAGGGGTCACGCTGGTGCTAAAAACAAAGGTAAAAAATAAGAGCAATGGGAGTTCGTAAAAGAGAAACAGCTGAAGCTAGAAAAGAGGCTAACAAGTCAATTGCTTTTGCAAAACTAAACAACTGCCCAACTTCACCAAGGAAAATGCGCATCGTTGCTGACCTGGTAAGGGGTAAAAAAGTTGAGTTAGCCCTAAATATACTGAAATTCAATACAAAAGAGGCTTCTGGTAAACTTGAAAAGCTGCTTCTTAGTGCCATTAACAACTGGCAGCAAAAGAACGCAGATGCTAACCTTGAAGAAGCAGGCCTGTTTGTAAAAGAAATCACGGTAGACGGTGGTGCAATGCTAAAAAGGCTTAGGCCGGCACCACAGGGTCGTGCCCACAGGATAAGGAAACGCTCAAACCACGTAACTATCGTGCTTGGAGCTACTAACAATAATACACAAAGCAATTAATAAACAGTATGGGACAAAAGACAAATCCAATAGGAAATCGCCTTGGTATCATCAGGGGTTGGGATTCTAACTGGTATGGTGGAAATGATTACGGCGATAAAATTGCCGAGGATCACAAAATCAGGAAGTATATCCATGCCCGTTTATCTAAAGCTAGTGTAAGCAAAGTAATCATCGAGAGAACACTTAAGCTTGTAACCGTTACTATCACTACTGCTCGTCCGGGTATCATCATCGGAAAAGGCGGCCAGGAGGTAGACAAGCTAAAAGAGGAACTTAAGAAAATTACTGATAAAGAGGTTCAGATCAACATTTTTGAAATCAAACGTCCTGAGCTGGATGCGTACCTAGTGGCATCAAGCGTAGCACGTCAGATTGAAAGCCGTATCTCTTATAGGAGGGCTATCAAAATGGCTATCGCTGCTGCAATGCGTATGAACGCTGAGGGTATCAAAGTTATGATTTCTGGTCGTCTTAACGGTGCTGAAATGGCACGTTCTGAGATGTTCAAAGAAGGTCGTATTCCTCTATCAACTTTCCGTGCCGATATTGACTATGCTTTGGCTGAAGCACACACTGCCTACGGTAGGATGGGTATCAAAGTATGGATCATGAAAGGTGAAGTTTACGGTAAAAGAGATCTTTCTCCGTTAGCAGGTATGGACAAACAAAAGTCTAAATCTGCAGGATCTCAGGACAGACCTCAAGGCGGAAGGCCGAACAGGGATGGTAAACCAAACCAGCGCAAAAGAAAGTAATCCCTTAAACTAAAGAAAAATGTTACAGCCTAAAAGAACGAAATACCGTAAGGTACAGAAAGGTAAAATGAAGGGCGTGTCTCAAAGAGGGCATGAACTTTCAAATGGTATGTTTGGTATCAAATCTTTAGATTATTCTTTCATTACTTCTCGTCAGATCGAGGCTGCACGTATCGCTGCAACCCGTTTTATGAAAAGGGAAGGTCAGTTGTGGATTAAAATATTCCCGGATAAGCCTATCACCAAAAAACCTCTAGAGGTACGTATGGGTAAAGGTAAAGGTGCTGTTGAATACTGGGCAGCTGTTGTTAAACCGGGACGTATTATGTTTGAAGTAGGAGGCGTGCCTCTGTCAGTAGCTAAAGAAGCTCTTCGCCTTGCAGCGCAGAAACTTCCGGTAAAAACTAAGTTTATCGTTGCCAGAGATTTCGAAGCATAATCAAATTTTATTATGAAACAATCAGAGATAAAGAATCTATCTGCAGCTGAGTTACAAGGTAAACTTGGTGAGCTAAAGAAAACATATGCCGACCTAACGTCTGCTCACGCTATCTCTCCGATAGCGAATCCACTTGAAATCAGGTCTGTTCGCAGATCTATTGCAAGGGTTGCTACAGAGCTAAGCAAAAAAGAGTTACAATAATTGTATCTGCTGAAAGATGGAAAACAGAAATTTAAGAAAAGAGCGTATAGGTGTAGTAACCAGTAACAAAATGGATAAGGCTATTGTTGTTGCTCAGGTAACTCGAGTAAAACACCCACTATATGGTAAGTTCGTACTAAAAACTAAAAAGTTTGTAGCACACGACGAAAAGAACGACTGTAACATAGGTGAAACAGTAAGGATAATGGAAACACGTCCTTTAAGTAAAACAAAATGTTGGAGGTTAGTTGAAATCATTGAAAGAGCGAAGTAATTATGGTACAACAGGAATCTAGACTAAAAGTAGCAGATAACACGGGAGCTAAGGAAGTTTTAACTATCCGTGTTTTAGGAGGAACGAAACGTCGTTATGCCTCTGTTGGAGATAAAATTGTAGTAGCCGTTAAGGATGCAACACCAAACGGAAACGTTAAAAAAGGTGCTGTTTCTACTGCAGTTGTTGTTCGTACCAAAAAAGAAGTACGTCGTGCTGACGGTTCATACATCAGGTTTGATGACAACGCTTGTGTGTTGTTAAACGCTGCTGGTGAAATGAGGGGTACACGTGTTTTTGGTCCTGTAGCAAGGGAACTTCGTGAGAAGCAATTCATGAAAATTGTATCATTAGCACCTGAAGTGCTTTAATTGTTATTGAGATGATAAAGCTAAAAATAAAATCAGGAGACACTGTAAAAGTGATTGCCGGAGACCATAAAGGTAGCGAAGGCAAAGTACTACGTGTACTTCGTGAGAAAAACAAAGCGATCGTTGAAGGCGTTAACCTTGTGTCTAAACACACTAAGCCATGCGCTAAAAACCCTCAGGTTGGTATCGTTAAAAAAGAGGCTCCTATTCATATTTCTAACATTGCACTTGTAGATCCTAAAACAAATGAGGCTACAAAAACAGGTGTTAGGACAGAAGGAGATAAGAAAGTGAGATTTTCAAAAAAATCTAATCAAGTACTATAGTGATGGCTTATATACCAAGATTAAAACAAGAGTATAAGGACCGTGTTGTTGCTGCTCTTAAAGAAGAATTCGGTTATAAGAACGTAATGCAGGTTCCTAAACTTGAGAAAATAGTTCTTAGCCGTGGTGTTGGCGCCGCTGTATCTGATAAAAAACTTATCGACTATGCAGTAGATGAGCTAACAAAAATTACCGGCCAAAAAGCTGTATCTACAATATCTAAGAAAGACGTTGCTACGTTTAAACTTAGGAAAGGTATGCCAATTGGTGCTAAAGTTACCCTTCGCGGCGAAAGAATGTATGAATTCCTTGATAGGTTAATTACTGCAGCTCTTCCACGTGTACGTGATTTTAACGGTATTAAAGCTACTGGTTTTGACGGTAGGGGTAATTATAACCTGGGTGTTACAGAACAAATCATTTTCCCTGAAATTGATATTGATAAAGTTAACAAAATATCAGGATTAGATATTACCTTTGTAACTTCTGCTGAAACAGACAAAGAAGCGAAGTCACTATTAGCAGAATTAGGTTTACCTTTTAAAAAGAATTAAGACATGGCTAAAGAATCAATGAAAGCCCGCGAGGTAAAAAGGGAGAAATTGGTAGAAAAGTATGCTGCAAAAAGGAAGGCTCTTATAGAAGCCGGAGATTATGAAGGCCTACAAAAACTACCTAAAAATGCTTCGCCTGTACGTCTGCACAACCGTTGCAAACTAACAGGAAGACCAAGGGGTTATATGCGCCAGTTCGGTATATCACGTGTAACATTCCGTGAAATGGCTAACCAAGGCCTTATACCAGGTGTTAAAAAGTCTAGCTGGTAATAAAAAGAGTATAATTGGTAATAGGTTCGGCCCAACAGGGCCGAATACCGTTACCGCAAATAAATAAATATGTATACAGATCCTATCGCTGATTTCCTTACCAGGGTAAGAAACGCTGTAAGGGCTAACCACAAAGTGGTTGAGATTCCTGCTTCAAACCTTAAAAAGGAGATCACCAAGATTTTATTTGACCAAGGGTACATCCTTAGCTACAAATTCGATGACAGTACTGTACAAGGTACCATCAAAATCGCTCTTAAGTACGACAAAGAAACTAAAGAGTCTGTAATTAAAGATATCCAAAGGATAAGTAAGCCAGGTTTACGTAAGTATGCCGGAGCTACAAGCCTTCCAAGGATTCTTAATGGCCTTGGTGTTGCTATCGTTTCAACTTCTAAAGGTTTGATGACTGATAAGCAGGCAAGACAACTTAATGTAGGTGGTGAAGTAATTTGCTACGTTTACTAATCTAAAAGACTTTACACGATGTCAAGAATAGGTAAAAATCCAATCGCAATACCTGCTGGTGTAACTGTAGAAGTTACCGACAGCGTAGTTACGGTAAAAGGAAAAGGTGGCCAGCTTACTCAGGAATACAGTGATGTAACCGTAAAAGTAGAAGATGGTCAGGTAGTGGTGGAAAGGTCTTCGGATAACAAAGTTCAAAGGTCTAAACACGGATTGTACAGGGCTCTTATAAACAACATGATTACAGGTGTAAATGAAGGCTTTACTAAGTCTCTTGAGCTTGTGGGTGTTGGTTACAGGGCTTCAAACCAGGGTCAAAAACTGGATATAGCTTTAGGTTTCTCTCACAACATTGTACTAGAGGTAGTTCCTGAAGTAGTTGTAGAAACAATATCAGAAAAAGGTAAAAACCCTATCATCAAACTTACGTCTTACGACAAACAACTTCTTGGGCAGGTAGCTGCTAAGATCCGTTCGTTCCGTAAACCTGAGCCTTACAAAGGAAAAGGTGTTAAGTTTGTTGGTGAGGAACTAAGAAGAAAAGCAGGTAAATCAGCTTAATAAATTAAAAGATCATGGCATTAAATAAATCTGAAAGAAGACAAAGAATTAAGTTCAGGATCAGAAAGATTGTAAGCGGTACTGCAACTCAACCAAGACTTTCTGTATTCAGGAGCAATAAAGAGATCTACGCACAGATCATAGACGATACAACAGGTGTTACCCTTGCTTCTGCATCTTCTCGTGAGAAGGGTGTTGAAAAAGGTACTAATATCGAAACTGCAGCTGCAGTAGGCAAACTTGTTGCTGAAAGGGCTCTACAGGCTGGTATATCTACTATCTCTTTTGATAGGGGTGGTTACCTTTACCACGGACGTGTTAAATCATTAGCTGAAGGCGCAAGGGAAGCCGGACTTAAATTCTAATCGAAATTATGTATCATAATTATAAAAACGTAGAACTAGTAAAACCAAGCGGTCTTGAACTTAAAGATCGTCTGGTAGCTGTAAATCGTGTTACTAAAGTTACTAAAGGTGGTAGGGCATTTGGTTTCTCTGCAATCGTAGTAGTGGGTGACGAGCACGGTGTGGTGGGTCATGGTCTTGGTAAGTCTAAAGACGTATCTGAGGCTATTGCTAAAGCTGTGGAAGATGCTAAGAAGAGCCTTGTAAGGATTCCTCTAAGCGGTCATAGCGTACCTCATGAGCAAAAAGGTAAATTTGGTGGTGCACGCGTACTACTTATGCCTGCTTCTCATGGTACCGGTGTTATTGCCGGTGGTGCTGTACGTGCCGTACTTGAATCAGTAGGTGTACACGATGTATTGTCTAAATCTCAGGGTTCATCTAACCCACACAATGTTGTTAAGGCTACTTTTGATGCTCTTCTTCAAATGAGGAGTGCTGCAACTGTTGCAAAACAAAGAGGTATTTCTTTACAGAAAGTATTCAAAGGTTAATTCAAGGGAAATCATGGGAAAAATAAAAGTAAAACAAATAAAGAGCAAGATTAACTGCCCTCAAACTCAAAAATTGACTCTTGAGTCTCTTGGTCTGCGTAAGCTTGGGCAAGTTGTTGAGCATGATGCTACTCCTGCTATCCTTGGAATGGTAAACAAAGTTAAACACTTAGTTTCTGTAGAAGAAACTAACTAATACTTGAACGACAATGAATTTAAGTAACTTACAACCGGCTGAGGGTTCAGTTCATAATCAAAATAAAAGGGTAGGACGTGGAGAAGGTTCTGGCAAAGGTGGTACTGCTGCCCGAGGTCATAAAGGAGCCAAATCTCGTTCAGGTTACTCTAAGAAAATAGGTTTTGAAGGTGGTCAGATGCCGCTACAAAGGCGTGTTCCTAAATATGGTTTTAATAACATAAACCGTAAAGAATATGCTGGTGTAAACCTAGATACGCTACAGCTACTTGTAGATAACGGTATTGTAACAGATACAGTTGATTTTGCAGTACTTGTTGCAAACCGCCTGGCTACTAAAAATGAAGAGGTTAAAATACTAGGAAGAGGAGAGCTAAAGGCAAAACTAAAAGTTAGTGCCCACAAATTTACTGCAAGTGCTAAAGCGGCTATTGAAGCTGCCGGTGGCGAAGCTGTAAGTTTATAATCCAATTATAAGCCTTATGAAGAAATTTTTTGAAGCATTTAACAATGTCTGGAAGATTGAAGAACTAAAAAACCGTATTTTAGTTACTTTGGGATTATTACTTGTATACCGTTTTGGTGCACACGTAACACTTCCCGGTATTGATGCTACGGGGCTTACAAACTTAAACAAGCAGGCAGATGGCGGTATAGGCTGGCTTATCGATGTATTCACAGGAGGTGCGTTTTCGCAAGCTTCTGTGTTTGCATTGGGTATCATGCCTTATATTTCTGCATCAATCGTGGTGCAGCTTATGGGTATAGCTGTGCCTTACCTGCAAAAATTGCAGAAAGAGGGTGAAAGTGGAAGAAGGACTCTTAACCAAATTACGCGTTGGCTTACTATAGCCATCACTATGGTGCAGGGGCCGGGTTATATCTATAACCTTTACCGTACGCTTCCAGAAGCGGCGTTTATTCTTCCTTCTACATCATTCCAGTTCCTTTTCTCATCGGTAGTTATCCTTACAACAGGTACCATTTTTGCAATGTGGCTTGGTGAAAGAATTACAGATAAAGGTATAGGAAACGGTATCTCGCTTTTGATACTTGTAGGTATCATTGCCAGGCTGCCACAAGCTTTTATACAGGAGTTTACCTCTGTGGTAACACAGAATAACGGTGGCCCTCTAAAGCTGCTTCTTGAAGTTGTAGTTTGGCTTGTGGTTATAATTACGTGTATTCTTATGGTTATGGCCGTAAGAAAAATACCGGTACAATATGCTAGGCGCACAGCTTCGGGTGAATTTGAGCAGGACGCTTTTGATGGTAACCGTCAATGGATTCCTCTTAAATTAAACGCAAGTGGTGTAATGCCGATCATCTTTGCTCAGGCTATCATGTTTATTCCTGCGGCACTGGCGGGTCTTTCTAAATCTGATATGGCCCAAACCGTTACTGCTAAGTTCCAGGATGTGTTTGGTTTAGCCTATAATATTGTATTTGCGTTATTAATTATAATTTTTACGTACTTTTACACCGCGATTACGGTACCTACCAATAAGATGGCAGATGACCTTAAGAGGAGTGGAGGTTTTATACCAGGTGTAAGGCCGGGTGTAGAGACAGGAGACTACCTTGACAGGATTATGTCACTTATAACTTTCCCAGGTTCGCTATTCCTTGCATTTATAGCCGTGTTCCCGGCAGTAGTGCATAACTTTGGCGTACAATCACAATGGGCATTGTTTTACGGTGGTACATCGTTGCTGATTGTGGTAGGGGTTGCAATCGATACTATACAGCAAATAAACTCGTACCTGCTTAACAAGCACTACGATGGTTTGATGAAGGGTAGTAAAAATAGAAAAGCGGTAGCTTAATAATTTTTATGGCAAAACAAGCAGCAATTGAACAGGACGGATCGATAATAGAGGCATTATCAAATGCTATGTTCCGTGTTGAATTAGAGAACGGGCACGTGGTAATTGCTCATATTTCAGGAAAAATGCGTATGCACTACATCAAGTTGCTTCCGGGCGATAAGGTGAAACTGGAAATGAGCCCTTATGATTTGTCTAAAGCAAGAATTACTTATAGATACTAAAGCTACTAAAATGAAAGTAAGAGCATCAGTTAAGAAAAGAAGTGCCGACTGTATTATTGTTCGCAGGAAAGGCAGATTATATGTAATTAACAAAAAGAATCCTAGATTTAAACAAAGGCAAGGATAATTATGGCACGAATTGCAGGGGTAGATATACCAAAAAACAAACGTGGAGTTATTGCTTTGACCTATATCTTCGGTATTGGTAAAAGCAGGGCACAAGAGATACTAAGCAAAGCTCAGGTAAGTGAGGATAAGAAAGTAAGCACATGGAACGATGACGAGATCAGCGCTATCCGTGAAGCGGTTTCTTACTTCAAAATTGAAGGTGAACTTCGTTCTGAGATACAGCTTAACATTAAGCGCCTTATGGACATAGGTTGCTACAGAGGAATCCGTCACAGAGCAGGTCTTCCACTACGTGGCCAACGTACCAAAAATAACTCAAGGACAAGAAAAGGTAAGAGGAAAACTGTTGCTAACAAGAAAAAAGCAACTAAATAATAAGTAGTATGGCTAAAGCGAGTACAAAAAAACGTAAAGTTGTTGTAGAATCAACAGGCGAGGCTCATATTAATGCGACTTTCAATAACATCATCATTTCGCTTACAAACAAGAAAGGTGAAGTTATCTCTTGGTCATCTGCAGGTAAAATGGGATTCCGCGGTTCTAAAAAGAACACTCCTTACGCTGCTCAGATGGCTGCTGAAGATTGCAGCAAAGTTGCTATCGAAGCTGGTCTTAAGAAAGTGAAAGTTTACGTTAAAGGCCCAGGTAACGGACGTGAATCTGCTATCAGGTCTATCCACAACGGAGGAATAGAAGTTACTGAGATCATCGACGTAACTCCGCTACCGCACAACGGTTGTCGTCCTCCAAAGAGAAGGAGAGTTTAATTTATTTTATTAGAGTATAACAAGAACAGGGTAAGGATTATCGGAGGATGGAACCTGAATTCATAGTCCCCTGTTCATTTTAATTTTTAGAAATGGCAAGATATACTGGTCCAAAAACTAAAATCGCCCGTAAATTTGGCGAGGCGATCTTCGGAGATGATAAGTCTTTCGAAAAAAGAAATTACCCTCCGGGACAACATGGTTTAGCCAAGAAAAGGGGTAAAAAATCTGAATATGCTGTTCAGCTTATGGAAAAGCAGAAGGCTAAATACAGCTACGGTATCCTTGAGAAACAATTCCGTAACCTGTATGAAAGAGCTGCTGCTACTAAAGGCGTAACCGGTGAAGTTCTTCTTCAGCTTTGTGAGTCTAGGCTAGACAACGTAGTATTCAGGATGGGTATTGCACCTTCTCGTAGGGCAGCCCGTCAAATCGTTAGCCACCGTCATATCACTGTAAACGGTGAGGTGGTAAACATCCCTTCTTACATACTAAAAGCCGGCGATAAAGTTGCTGTACGTGAGAAATCAAAATCACTTGAGGCTATAACAAATTCTTTATCAAACTCTGCTCACGTATATGAGTGGATTACCTGGAACAACGATACTAAGGAAGGTACTTTTGTAAGCGTACCAGCCAGGATCCAGATACCGGAAAACATCAAAGAACAACTAATCGTTGAGTTGTATAACAAATAATAATTGACATTTTAGTCGACAATATGGCAATATTTAATTTTCAGAAGCCCGATAAAGTTATCATGATCGATTCAACCGATTTCCAGGGGAAATTTGAATTCCGCCCTTTGGAACCAGGTTATGGATTGACAGTTGGTAACGCACTTAGAAGAGTTTTGCTTTCTTCGCTTGAAGGTTATGCTATTTCATCTGTTCGTATCGAAGGTGTAGAGCATGAGTTTTCAACTATTCCCGGGGTTGTTGAAGATGTTACAGAAATTATCCTTAACCTTAAGCAGGTACGCTTTAAGCGCCAGATAGAGGATGTAGATAACGAATCTGTTTCTATATCATTTACTGGTAAAGACCAGCTTACTGCAGGTGATTTCCAGAAGTTTATTTCAGGTTTCCAGGTGTTAAACCCGGAGCTTGTTATCTGCAACATGGACAGCAGCATTAACATAAACATGGAACTTACTATAGAAAAAGGACGTGGTTATGTACCGGCTGAAGAGAACAAAAAGCAAAACGCTCCTATTGGTACTATATTTACAGACTCAATCTTTACTCCGGTAAAAAATGTAAAATATACAATAGAAAACTTCCGTGTTGAGCAGAAAACCGACTACGAGAAACTTGTATTCGAAATCATCACAGACGGTTCTATTCACCCTAAGGATGCGCTTACAGAGGCAGCTAAAACGCTGATTCACCACTTTATGCTGTTCTCTGATGAAAGGATAACACTTGAGGCCGATGAAATTGCCCAGACAGAATCTTATGATGAAGAATCACTTCACATGAGGCAGCTTCTGAAAACGAAGCTTGTAGATATGGATCTTTCTGTAAGGGCGCTGAATTGTTTAAAAGCGGCTGAAGTGGATACATTAGGAGATCTGGTATCATTTAATAAAAATGACTTAATGAAGTTCCGTAACTTCGGTAAAAAGTCGCTTACAGAGCTTGATGAGCTTGTAGCTTCTAAAAACCTTCACTTCGGGATGGATCTAAGCAAATACAAATTAGATAAAGAATAACCAATGCCCGTAAGGGTTTGGTTCAAAGTTACAGACAATGAGACACGGTAAAAAAGTTAATCACCTAAGCAGGCAAGCTGGTCACAGGAAACTGATGCTGGCTAACATGGCTTGCTCACTTATAGAGCACAAGCGTATTAATACGACTGTTGCAAAAGCTAAAGCGCTTAAAGTTTATTTTGAGCCTCTAGTAACTAAAGCTAAAGAAGACACTACACACAACAGGCGTGTTGTTTTCTCTTACCTACGTAACAAGTATGCCGTTACTGAGCTTTTCCGCGAAGTAGCTGCTAAAGTAGGCGATCGTCCGGGTGGCTACACCCGTATCATTAAGCTTGGAAACCGTCTTGGTGACAACGCTGATATGGCAATGATTGAACTTGTAGACTTCAATGAACTGTACAACGTAGCTAAGAAAGAGGCTAAGAAAACTACCCGTCGTAGCCGTGCCAAAAAAGCTGATGCACCTGCTGCTGAAGCTCCTGCCGTTGATACTGCTGAAAACACTGAAGCAACTGAATAATCATGAACAATTGATTTTCAATATAAGAAAAAGGATAAACTTTATAGTTTGTCCTTTTTTTTTGCATTGCGTAACCGATATCGGTTACGCTTAATGTAAAAGTAATACCATACTTTTACCATAAGGAAATTTTATAGTAAATTTGCACACAACACAACAATTACACTACTTAAATGAAATACAAAAGCAGAAACAAAGCCATTCTACTACTTGCAGACGGTACGGTTTTCTACGGTAAGTCGGTAGGGCTTGCAGGAACCGTTTTTGGAGAGGTATGTTTTAATACCGGTATGACCGGTTATCAGGAAATATTTACTGATCCTTCGTACTACGGTCAAATCATGGTGGCTTCTAATGCACACATTGGTAACTACGGAACAAATAATGAAGACATTGAGGCCGATGAAATAATGATTTCTGGCCTTGTTTGCAAAAACTTCAGCTTTAACCACTCAAGGGTCAATTCTACGGAAAGCCTTCAGCAATATTTTGAAAAACATAACCTGGTAGCGATTTCAGATGTTGACACCCGTGCACTTGTAAGTTATATACGTGATAACGGTGCCCAAAATGCTGCTATATGTACTGAAGATGATATAGATATTGAGGCTTTGAAAGCTAAACTGGCTGCTGTACCTGATATGAAGGGGCTGGAGCTTAGCAGTAAGGTGTCTACAAAAGAGCCTTACTTTGTAGGTAATCCGGATGCTAAATATAAAATTTCGGCACTGGATCTTGGAATTAAAAAGAATATATTGCGCAATCTTGAAAAAAGGGATTGTTACATAAAGGTATATCCGTATAACGCATCGTATGCCGACCTGAAGGAGTTTAATCCGGACGGGTTTTTCCTTTCAAACGGTCCTGGCGACCCAGATCCATTGTATGGTGCGCAGGAGGTAGCGCGCCAGATCTTAGCAGATAACCAGCCTGTTTTTGGGATTTGCCTTGGTCATCAGGTGTTAGCGCTTGCGAACGGTATACCCACATACAAGATGTTTAACGGCCACAGGGGTATTAACCATCCGGTAAAGAATGTGGTTACCGGTAAAGGTGAAATTACTTCGCAGAACCACGGGTTTACAGTGGACAGGGAGTCCCTTGAAAAACATCCCGATTTTGAAATCACACATGTTCATATTAACGACGGTACGGTTGCCGGAATGCGTATGAAGAATAAAAACTGTTTCTCGGTACAGTATCACCCTGAGGCGAGCCCGGGGCCACATGATGCCAGCTACCTGTTTGACCAGTTTATTGAAAACATAGAAAAAGGTAAACACAATAATTAAACTTTTAAACAACCTTAAGCGATTATGAGTATTATTATCAAAGTACACGCCAGGCAAATACTAGACTCTCGTGGTAATCCTACAGTAGAGGTAGATGTAATTACAGAAAATGGTGTCCTGGGTAGGGCAGCGGTTCCATCAGGAGCGTCTACCGGAGAGCACGAGGCTGTAGAGCTACGCGATGGCGGTAAAGATTATATGGGTAAAGGTGTTCTTAAAGCCGTAGAAAATGTAAACACTACTATTGCAGCTGCGGTTGTAGGTATGTCTGTATTTGAGCAAAACGCTATAGACAAAACCATGATAGAGCTAGATAGTACAGCTAACAAGTCTAACCTGGGTGCTAATGCTATCCTTGGTGTTTCTCTTGCTGTAGCAAAAGCTGCTGCTAACGAGCTTGGCCTTCCTCTTTACCGTTACGTAGGCGGTGTATCTGGTAATACGCTTCCTGTGCCAATGATGAACATTGTAAACGGAGGTTCGCACTCAGATGCGCCTATCGCGTTCCAGGAGTTCATGATTTTCCCTGTAAAGGCAGAAAGCTTTACTCACGCTATGAAAATAGGTACAGAGGTATTCCACAACCTTAAAAAAGTACTTCATGACCGTGGTCTTAGTACTGCTGTAGGTGATGAAGGTGGTTTTGCGCCAAACTTTGAAGGTGGTACAGAAGATGCCCTTGATACCATTAAACTTGCCGTAGAAAAAGCAGGTTACACTTTTGGTGGCGATGTTAAGATTGCTCTTGACTGTGCAGCGTCTGAGTTTTATGTCGATGGTAAGTATGACTATTCTAAATTTGAAGGCCCAACCGGTAAAATCCGTACTTCAGAAGAGCAGGCTGAATACCTTGCAGAGCTTGCTACAAAATACCCTATCATTTCAATAGAAGATGGTATGTATGAAGACGACTGGAACGGTTGGAAACTGCTTACTGAGAAAATAGGCGATAAAGTGCAGCTTGTAGGAGACGATTTATTTGTTACTAATGTAGAGCGTCTTTCAAGAGGTATTGATCAGGGTATAGCTAACTCTATCCTTATTAAAGTAAACCAGATTGGTACACTTACAGAGACTATTGCTGCTGTAAACATGGCACACAATGCAGGTTATACTTCGGTAATGTCGCACCGTTCGGGCGAAACTGAGGATAACACTATTGCTGACCTTGCTGTAGCACTTAACTGTGGCCAGATAAAAACAGGTTCTGCATCTCGTTCAGACCGTATGGCTAAGTACAACCAACTTCTTCGTATTGAAGAAGAGCTTGGTGAAGTAGCTTATTTCCCGGGTGAAAAAGCATTTAAAATAAAAGCATAATCAATTTTGATTATATATGAGAAGCCCCGCATTGCGGGGCTTTTTTTGTTTTTTTCAGCCACGAATTTCACTAATTTAAAGATTAGGATTGGCACTCAAAACCAGTCAAATTTGTGAAAATTATTGTAATTCGTGTCAAACATTAAAAAGAAAACCCGAACGTTTGTCCGGGTTTTGTCTGTATCGTGTAAAGGAGCTATCCTTTGTATTCTACTATTTTAGTATCACCTTCCAGGCTCACTTTAAGCAGACCATGTTTTGCAAGGCCTTTCATGGCTGCATCCCATTTCTTGCCGCTTAGGTTAGCTTGTTGCTTAAGAGCATCAAGGGCAAGTTGTCCGGCCGCTTTTGCAAGCTCGGCAATAGCTTTTTCATCTTCGGTAAGTTCAGGACCTTTCTTCTCAGGGCGCATCTGTGGGAAGAATAGTACTTCCTGTATACTTGGGTTGTTGGTAAGGAACATGATTAGCCTGTCCATACCTATGCCAAGGCCTGATGTAGGCGGCATACCGTACTCAAGCGCACGTAAGAAGTCAAAGTCTATAAACTGAGCCGCTTCTACGTCCCCACGCTCGCTTAGCTTTAGCTGGGCTTCAAAGCGCTCACGCTGGTCTATAGGGTCGTTTAGCTCGCTGTAAGCGTTAGCAATCTCCTTACCACATACCATAAGTTCAAAACGCTCTGTAAGTTCAGGATTTTCACGATGTTTTTTACACAGCGGACTCATCTCGATAGGATAGTCTGTAATAAACGTAGGCTGAATAAAGTTGCCCTCGCATTTTTCGCCAAATATCTCGTCGATGAGCTTGCCTTTACCCATAGTTTCGTCTACGGCGATACCCATACCTCGTGCTGCTTCAAACAGTTCTGCTTCAGTCTTGCCTGTAATGTCAAATCCTGTGAATTGCTTAATCGCATCGGTCATGCTAATGCGTGCATAAGGTGCTTTAAAGTTTACTTTATGTTCGCCAAAGGTAGCCTCGGTAGTACCGTTAACCGCAAGTGCACAGTGCTCCAACAGGTTCTCGGTAAACTCCATCATCCAGTTGTAGTCTTTGTAGGCTACATATATTTCCATGGCCGTAAATTCAGGGTTGTGGGTGCGGTCCATACCCTCATTACGGAAGTTTTTACTAAACTCGTACACGCCGTCAAAGCCGCCTACAATTAGGCGTTTCAGGTAAAGCTCATTGGCAATACGCATGTATAGCGGAATATCCAGGCTGTTGTGGTGTGTTATAAACGGCCTTGCGCTTGCACCACCCGGTATAGGTTGCAGTACGGGTGTTTCTACTTCAAAATAGCCTTTGTCGTTAAAAAAGCTGCGCATGGCGTTAAACAGCTTAGTACGCTTAACAAATACCTCTTTCACTTGAGGGTTTACCACAAGGTCTACATAACGCTGGCGGTAACGTAGTTCCGGGTCTGTAAAACCATCGTAAGTATTACCATCGGCATCTGTTTTAGGTAGCGGAAGCGGGCGAAGTGTTTTACTTAGCAGTTTAAAATCGGTTACCCAAACTGATTTTTCTCCTACCTGTGTGGTAAACAATTTGCCCTCAACGCCTACAAAGTCCCCCAGGTCAATCAGTTTTTTAAACAGGTCGTTATATTTTGATTTGTCCTCTCCGGGGCAAATTTCGTCTCGGTTTACATAAATTTGTATACGGCCTTCGCTGTCCTGAAGCTCTGCGAATGAGGCTTTACCCTGTATGCGCATACTCATTATACGGCCGGCCAGTACCACCTTCTTGCCTTCAGAAAAATCTTCCTTAACCTGTTTACTGGTAGTGTCTACCGGAAAAAGGTTGGCGGGATATGGTTCTATGCCGAGGTTTCTCAGCGTGTCCAGTTTTTCTCTGCGGATAATTTCCTGTTCTGAAAGCTGCATGGTGTAAAAATATTAATGTTTTTAAGGCTGCAAAGATAATGAATGTTAATGAATAAGCAATTTGAAATTAACGGTGTAAGAGTATGATGGAATTGTGCTAATATGTTCGTAAATTTGTAGTGTAAAACAATAGGCTGTATACCATGAACAAGAAAATATTTGTGCAGGATTTAGGTGAAAAGGATTATAAAGATACGTGGGAATACCAGGAGCAGCTTTTCCAGAAAACACTTGATTTAAAAATAGCAAACCGCAGGGAGGGAACGGATACCGAAACACCAAATCACTTTCTTTTTGTAGAACATCCACACGTGTATACGCTGGGTAAAAGCGGTGATTTTGCCAACTTGCTCATTAATGACAAACAGCTTGAAGAAAGAGGTGCCACCTATTACAAAGTAAACAGGGGAGGGGATATTACGTACCACGGCCCCGGGCAAATTGTAGGCTACCCAATACTTGATTTAGAAAACTTTTTTACTGATATACACAAATACCTTCGCCTTATGGAGGAAACCATGATTATGGTTTTAGCAGACTACGGTCTTAACGGCGTACGTAGCGATGGTGAAACCGGTGTGTGGCTGGATGTGGGTACACCCTTTGCGCGTAAAATATGCGCTATGGGGGTAAGGGCATCGCGCTGGGTGACCATGCATGGTTTTGCACTGAATGTTAATGCTAACCTGGGTTATTTCGATAACATCATTCCATGTGGCATTCGTGGTAGGGCAGTGACCTCATTACACGCCGAGCTTAACAGGCATATAGATGAAAGGGAAGTAAAAGAAAAAATACTACATTATTTCTCTCAACTTTTTGAAGCAGAAATGATTATTGACACTGCAACGGTGCAGGCGCAATAGTTTATGTACTACCCGAAATCCATTTCAAGCTGTGCAGGCAGTAGCTGAAACGACATGCGATGGTATTTTGTTGGCCCATATTTTCGTATGGCTTCCCGGTGCTCTTTAGTGGGATAACCTTTATTTTGTTTCCAGTTATACATAGGAAACTCCTCGTGTATGCGCTCCATATACTCGTCGCGGTACGTTTTTGCCAGTACAGATGCTGCCGCTATGCTCAGGTATTTTCCATCCCCTTTAATAATGCAGCTGTGCGGTATGCCTTCTACCGGTTTAAAACGGTTACCATCTACAATAATATATTCCGGTTTTGGGGTAAGCGCGGTTATGCACTGTTGCATTGCACGTATAGATGCGTTTAGTATGTTTATTTCGTCTATTACTACAGGATCCAGGTGTACCACTTTGTAACACAGAGCTAATTCTTCAATCAAAGGCCTTAGTTTAAACCGTGTTTTTTCGCTTAGCTGTTTAGAATCGTTTAATAAATGTAACGAAAAACCTTCAGGTAAAATTACTGCTGCAGCGGTAACAGGGCCTGCCAGGCATCCGCGTCCGGCTTCGTCAGTCCCTGTTTCTATTTGAAAGTTGGAGTATTTCGGCAGTAGCATAGTGTTTGTTTTAATGCAAAAGTATTAAAGAAATGTTGTTGCATTTGTAACATACTATAGTTAAAGTTTAATTTATTGTGAAGTAATCACTTATTATTCCTATTTTTGCTAATCTGAAGTTTTTTCTTGGGATAATATATTTGAAACTATTAACTAAATTATACAATTACCAGAATCATGAAAAAAAATACTGTGAAGGGGGTATTTCTTTTTGGGATGTTAGTTTTTGCGGTTACTTTAAACGCGCAATCTAAGCCTAAAAACAAATATACCTTACTAACAGCCCGCGAGCAGGATTCACTCTCGGCTGCTTATGCTAAGGCGAGTAAAGAACAGAAGCAGCAAGCCGAGGAATTGGCAAAAATTAAAGGATGGCCTCTAACTAAAAACGGTGAAGATGGCTCATTTAGCGAGCTAATGAAGCTTGATGATTTCGGTCAGCCGATTTACTATACTACATCTAATGCTGGTGCAGCAATTACTGCACGTGCTAACAGAGTATACCCTAACGGAGGTGCTGGCCTCGCTCTTACAGGTGCCGGTATAACTGCCGGTATATGGGACGGCGGGCAGGTGCTTGCCAGTCACACTACTTTCTCAACAGGTAGGGTTCAAGTAATGGACTCAGATATGCCCGTGGCTTTGCATCCTACGCACGTAGCAGGTACTATTATAGGTAACGGAGGGGCTGTAGCTACTGCAAGGGGTATAGCTTACCAGGGAAATCTGCTAGGGTTTAACTGGAATTCTGACATCGCAGAAATGACGAGCGTTGCAGATCAGATTGTAGCATCAAACCATTCGTATGGTTTGGATGCGGACGGTAGTACGCCAGCTTATTTGTTTGGTAAATATGATGATAAAGCAAGAAATGCTGACAACGTAGCCTTTAACTTTCCTTACTACCAAATTTGCGTTGCGGCGGGTAATGACAGGGGAAGTGCGGTAAACTCTACTAAATATGGTTACGATCTTCTTTCGCAAATGGGTGTTGCTAAAAATGCCCTAACTGTTGCGGCAATCAACGAGGTCAGAAACTACGCGGCAATAAGCCCAAGCGATGTAAGGGTGGCTTCGTTTTCTAATTATGGGCCTACCGATGATTTTAGGATTAAACCAAATATTGCCACTAAAGGTGTAAATGTATATTCTTCGGGCAATGCTAATAATTTTTCGTTTGTTACACAGAGTGGTACTTCTATGGCTACGCCAGGTATCACTGGAGTAATAATGCTGCTTCAACAGCATTTTTCTAACCTGCATCCGGTTGCTAACGAGGGTGATTTGCCTAACTACATGACATCGGCAAGTGTAAGGGGGCTTCTCCAGCACACAGCAGATGAAATCGGTACAGAAGAAGGCCCGGACGCTATGACCGGTTGGGGCTTGGTTAATACAGAAGCTGCTGCTGCTGTGCTTACAGCTAAAAATGCTGACGAAGGTAAAGTTGTTTTTGAAGAAAGGACACTGAACCAGGGCGAAACTTATACAGTTCGTGTATTAGCAAGTTCTGCTGCAAAAATTTCTGCGTCTATTTCATGGACAGATCCTGCTGGTAATACAGCAAACAACACCACGGATTCTTCTGCTGCTGCACTGGTTAATAATCTTGATATAAAAGTAACAGACGCGGCTAACACCGTATTCCTTCCGTGGAAGCTTAATACTTCGTTTTCTAATTCATACATTACAGTTGGAGAAAACAATGTAGATAATTTTGAAAAAGTAGATGTTGCAGAGGCTTCTGGTTGGTATACCGTTACCGTAAGCCATAAAGGTACACTCAGGAATAATCAACAGGCTTATACGCTTATAGTTACCGGTATAGACAGAACGGGTGGGTTAGAAGATGTTGCTGAGAACTCTTTAATGGTATGGCCTAACCCGTCTAACGGATTTGTAAATGTTCAGCTTTCTGGTACTGCATTTGCTTCAGATGCCTATATGTCGGTATACGATATTCAGGGCAGGCAGGTTTTGGCTAGAAAAGCAAGCGGAACTTTAGAAAAGATAAATACAGACAACTTTAGTTCTGGCGTGTACTTTCTTAAGCTAACAAACGGCGGAAAGCGACAGGTGCAAAAGTTTATTGTTAAATAAGTTAAATAATTGCATCAAATACGCAACCTTGTTTAAATAATCACATCTTACCTATATTATGTAAAGCATCAGCTCCTTCGGGCTGATGTTTTTTTTTTAAAAATATACAAATATGGGGTGGATAGATGCAAATCTGTTGTGGAATTATTGCTTACATTAAAAAAAAACGAGCTTTTAGTCAAGGAATATGCAATGTTAAAAGTTTGTTATATAAAAATAAATTAATAGATTTTAAGATTAACTAAATCAAATTAATTTATATATGAA
>JAAXJD010000015.1:20957-29285 GCA_012270005.1 Flavobacterium sp.
AGTGTAAAAGCTGGAGCTAGGTTTCCGATGACCACTAAAAATAAATTAAGAGATTTGCAGCTTAACTACCTCAAATTAATTTAAATATGAAGTCAAAGTTTACTTGGATTTTTACGCTTCTTTTGGCGTTTTTTATTCAGTTTTCCTTTGCTCAGAAGCGTACTGTAACAGGGGTCATCTCTGATGCTAACGGAGCACTTCCGTTAACTACCGTTAAAGTAGTAGGTGCGCAAAAGGGTATAGAAGCTGATATGGATGGTAGGTATGCTATAGAAGTTAATGCCGGCGATAAGCTGGAGTTTTCTTATACCGGTTACGAAACGCAGATAATTCCTGTAGGTAGCCAAAATACCATCAATGTTACGTTAAAAGCTGCCGTAACAACTCTGACAGACGTTGTTGTGGATAGTTACAGGGCTCAGGCTAAACCGAAATCGGCAAATGCTGTGGCGGTTGTAACTTCTAAGACTATTGAAGGACGTCCTAACGCGTCATTTGTTCAAACGTTACAAGGTCAGATTCCTGGTCTTAGTATTTCTTCTGGTTCAGGTCAGCCAGGTTCAAACAACACTACTGTAATACTTAGGGGTGCAGGCTCTATCAATGGTAACATTGAGCCGCTTTACGTTATAGATGGTGTGCCTCAAAACTCAGATAACTTCAGGAGTATCAACCCTGGTGATATTGAGTCGGTTTCTGTTCTTAAAGATGCTGGTGCTACAGCGATTTATGGTAACAGGGGTGCAAATGGTGTTATTGTTGTAAAAACAAAAAGAGCATCTTATGATTCAAGCTTAAATATTAAGTATATTGGTCAAACAGGTTTCTCTGAAATGCAGAGTAACAGGTATCACTTAATGAACAGCCAGCAGTTGCTTACGCTTCAAAGAACCTATGATTCAGGCGGTCGCGGTGTTGGTAAGTCAGATGATGAAATTGCTGCCTATCGTACTTATAGGTGGACTGACTATTTTTACAGAACGGGTGTTTCTCATAACCATCAGTTAAGTCTTAGCGCGGGTAGTAAAAATCTTACTTCTTACACCTCTCTTGGTTTTAATGATACTGAAGGTATACTAAAAGGTAGTGATCTAAAAAGGTTTAATTTTAGGAGTAACCTTTCAGGTAAAAGTAACGACGATAAGTTTAATTACTCAACAGTGTTTACTGCTAACTTCTCAAGGTCGAACCTTGTTTCGAGCCTTGGTACAGGTGGTGTAAACCAAAACTACGTTTTGGGTGCTATTCAGGCGGTTCCATATCTTTATCCTGAGTACGTAGCGAATCCAGGTACTGATAACCTTACAAGGGGATATCCTGGGTCTCAATGGCTTTTTGAAAAAGGTGCAAACCTTGAGTACACGCCTTGGTATCTTCAGGATAAGCTAAACGGATTTAAAAACTTTTCAGAAGAAGTTAAGGGTATTGGTCAGCTGCAAGCTAGCTACAAAATTACTCCAGACCTTGTTGCCGCAACACAGTTTGGTATAGACTATACACAAATCAATAGTTACAACAGAACGGCTCCTGATAGCTTTAACGGGCTTTATTTCAGGAATACTGATGAGAACCAGGAATTTGGTGGTTCTATGTCAGAATCATTTAGCCGTAGTGTTGCAATGACAACAACAACAAGCTTAAGCTACAGCAAGACTTTTGCAGAAAAGCACAGCATCGACGCGGGTATTTATACTGAATACCTTAGGGCTAACGGTAAGTCATTTGGGTATACTCAAAATGGTCTGGATCCGATTTTCTATGCAGATGGCGCTACAAACGGTTGGATTCCTTACCAATCATCTAATAACTTCTATGTTCCGGATGCTTCTGCTAGTAAGTCAAAAGCAGGTCTGTTCTCTTACTTTGCTACTGCGGATTATGATTACGACAGTAAGTATGGTTTGTCTGGTACAGTAAGGAGAGATGCTTCTTACAGGTTTGCTGGTGATTATCGTTGGGGTACTTTCTGGTCTATTTCTGGTCGTTGGAATATCGACAGGGAAAAGTTCATGGAAGGTTCTAAATTTACTATGCTTAAGCTAAGGGCTTCTTACGGTACTACAGGTAACCAGGATGTACTTTCTACAGGTGTATTTGGTGCTGGTACACTTCCAAGGCCTCAGTACGGTATAAGTTCTGGTTACAATAACGGTATTGGTTACAACCTAACCCAACTGCCTAAAGATGACCTTCGTTGGGAAATTGTTACGCAAACAAACATCGGTACAGATTTCGAAGTATTTAATAAAAAACTACGCGGTACTATAGATGTATACAAAAAGGTAACTTCAGATCTTTTTCAGCCTGTACAAATCAGTGCTGTAAACGGTACAAGCAGCATTTATGCTAACTTCGGTTCTTTGAGTAACAAGGGTGTTGAATTGAAACTTGATTACGATGTAATCTCAACAAAAGACGCTCGTTTAACAGTAAACTTTAACGGGTCTTACAACAAAAACAAAATTATTGACCTGCCATCTGTAACAGGTACAAACTGGGATGGTTCGTCATTAAACGGTTTGCGCGAAGGTGGTCCTCTATACGAATATTATGTAACTCGTTATGCCGGAGTTAACCCTGCAAACGGTAACCTTTTGTTCTACAAGAAAGACGGGACTATAACTGAAAACCCACTTCAAAGTGACAGGGTATGGACTAATAAGTCCCTTTATCCTAAATATCAGGGTGGTTTTGGTTTAGATGGTGAGTACAAAGGTATATTTGCTACTGCAATGTTTACATATGTGCTTAAATCTTACAGATTTGACCAGGATTATTCTAGCCTTATGGATCCGACAGATCTTGACTTGTTTAACAAATCTCAAGATCTACTTAACTACTGGACCCCAGATAACAGAGTTACAGATGTTCCCGCTCTTTACGCTACAAACGCTTCTTTAGGTAACTTCTCAGACAGGTTCCTTGTAGATGCTTCTTATGTAAGGTTACGTTATATAACTGTAGGTTATAACTTTAAGAAAACACTTCTTGAGGGTACACCTTTCTCAACTGTAAGGGTTTACGGTCAGGCCGAAAACCTTGCTACTTGGAGTAAGTGGAGAGGATTTGACGCAGAAAGTAACCGTGCTGGTGACTTTGCTCAGTATCCTACACCGAAAATCTTTACTTTTGGTTTAGAGGTTCAATTTTAATTAAAAAATTACTATGAAATATAATAAATTATTTGTTTACGGTTTAGCTTCAGTTAGTGCTGTTGGCTTGTCTTCTTGCGAGGACGCTTACAATATCCGTCAGGCAGGTGAAAAGAATAATGCTAACGAAGTATACAATACTATCGTTGACTTTGAGCGTGGACTTAACGGTGTATACGAACTGATTTCCACTGAAAAAACCATTGAATTTACTGCTATATTTACAGACGAGGTAGCTATAGGTGTTAATAACGGTGGCCAGGGTCTCGGTGATGGGCAGTACCAGTTTCAGTTAACATCAGGTAGTGATGCAGCTGCTTCAATTTGGCAGTCAAACTACATCATGATTAACTTTGCCAACCGTCTTATGGCTCAAAGAGATAGGGTAAAAGCTAATATCGATGCTAAATATGCGGATTACACAGAAGAAGACACAGTAAAATGGGGCGAATATCAAAGTGAATTACAGAGGCTAAATGATGTAATGGCGCAGCTTTACGCAATAAGGGCATTTGGTCACTTCCAGTTACTGTCATGGTTCTCTACAGACCCTTCGAACCCTGATGCTCTTGGGGTTATGAAACTTGACTTCTTCCCTGAGTTTAATGATTACAGCACATTCCTTCCAAGGGTTAAAAACAGCGAAATTTACACGCTTATAGATTCAGATCTTGAAAAAGCAACAACGTTTTTTGCTGATGGTGCGGGAACTACAGATGTAACCAGGGTGAGTCCTAACTTTATCACTGCCTTAAAAGCAAGGATGGCTTTATATCGTAAAGACTACACTACGGCTGCTTCACTTTCTCAGTCGCTAATTGGCAACTATTCTAGTGCTCTGCAAAAAACGGCGGATGCTTATAGCCAGATTGTTACTGATGCTTCTGCAAATGAATCAATATTCAGGTTAGCTCGTGTACTAGGTGATTTCCAGATAGGATCATATTGGGCGTCAGCAAGAAGTTCATTAGCTGGTTCTCCGTTCTTTGAGGTAAGCAGGTCGTTATACGATGCATTCAAAGAAACCCCTTCGGATATTCGTGCCGCAGGTGAAAACCTAATCGATGCTTCATCTGTCGTTTCAGACAATCCTGATGGCGAGGCCGATTATGTTAATTCAGATATACTTGTTATTAACAGATACCCAGGTAACTCTGCACAGGGCGACCCGTTGTTAAATGATATTAAGGTTTTCTCTATGGGAGAAATGTATCTTATCCGCGCAGAAGCGCTTGCTAACCTTGGCCAGCTAAATGGTGTTAGTAACAGTAACGTTAACAAGACTACTGTTCAGGATGTTATGAGGTCTTTACGCAGAGCTCGTTTTGCACAGGCTTCTTACGCTAACAGAGCTTACACTGATATTACAGATGCGCTATCTGATATACAGGATGAGCGTCGTAAGGAACTTGCTTTTGCAGGTCACCGTTACCTTGATATTAAGCGTCTTGGTCCTGTAACAGGAAAGTCTGTAGATAGGTACTATCGTGATTGCCAGCCTTACAGTGCGTGTGATCTTTCTGCTACGAGCTATAAGTTTACATTACCAATTCCTAACACTGAAATTACGGCTAACCCTTCAATACGTGGTCAGCAAAACCCTAATTACTAAAAAATTGTTGGTATGAAAAATAATGTTATTAAATTAATTGGTGCTTTTTCTGTTGCCGCATTGTTTGCAAGTTGTTCACCAGACACTGTGGTATACGACGTTACTGGCGGGCAGTCGTTAGTGGGGTTCAATGAAAAGGTACAGGAATTTTATGTCTACACTGCTGCAGAAATGCCACAGGGGTATGACAATACAATCAATATTACTGTTGGTTCTTCTGTTAAATCAAATAAAGACAGAGCCTATGTAGTAAAACTTAATGAAGAGTTTACAACAGCAGATCCTTCAATGTACACTGTTGAAACTACCTCCTTTGTAATCCCTGCAGGTCAGTTTGCAGCTACCATTAAGATTAAAGGTTACTACGATGCGCTACCTTCTGATTTTAGTTCTCGTATTTTATCTTACGATCTTGTATCTGTTGAGGATTCTGATGTTAATAACGAGGATAAAATGACTACTGCTGTAGCTATTCAGCGTGGTTGTGTGCGTACTGTAGCAGATAGCTACACTGCTACAAGTAATGTTGGTGGTGCTCCGTACCAGGTGGTTCTTACTCCTGTTAAAAATGTACCAAATACCTGGACTACAGATAACCTTTGGGGAGAATACGTTGCTGCTGCCACTGGAAACAACAACTACCTTGGCCAGTATCCTTTCCCGGCAAGGCTTAGGGTAAACTGTAACAACACTGTTAGTGTGCGCGGTACAGCTACCTATGGTGGAGCAAGCCCTGCTGGTGGTGAGTACAGGCCATCTGACAAATACATCAGAGCTGTGTTTAACAATACACTTTTCTCAGGTTCTGGCGCAACAGCTACTGTTGAGCTAAACCCTAACTAATAGATATTAGTTATTTACTATAGAAGCTGCCTCTTTGTGAGGCAGCTTTTTTTTTGACTCATTTTAAAGTTTTGTATTGATATTAAAAAAGTATCTTTGCCGTTATATTGTCCATAAACAATTGTATGCTAAAGAAAATATTTTTTATCTCCATATTACTTGTTACAGCATTGTCTTTCGCCCAAGGGAAAAAGGGTGGTATGGCAATGAAGAGAGACGTATCTAAATCCGGAAAAACTGATGCAAGGGACGAAGCAGGGAAGAGTGCTGCTGATACCATTGCTATCATAGATATGTATAAAATCATTTCATTAGAAAATGATACAACCTATGTAGACACTACCCTGTCTATAAAAAGAGAGTATTTATCTAATTATCTTCGAAAGGATAATTTTGGGCTTTTGCCTTTAGCTAACGATGGTCAGGCGTATAATGTGCTTGATTTCGGTTTGGTAGGTTATAATCCGTTTCCTGAATTTGGGTTTAAGGCGAAACATTTTGCATATATGCAGCCCGAAGATATACATTACTATAATGTAGCCACTCCGTATACAGATCTTATGTACAGGTCTACACAGTCGCAAGGACAAATACTAGATGCGTTTGTAACGGTTAATACATCTGAAAATTTAAATTTTTTCACAGGTTACAAAGGGCTTAAATCCATAGGTAAATATATAAACGCTATTTCCAGTAACGGTAATTTCCGTATAGGGGGTAGCTACAATACTACCAACAAGCGTTATCTGTTACGTTTTCATTTTACAGGGCAGGACTTTTCTAACGAGGAAAATGGCGGTATAGTAAGCACGGCTAATTTTGAAAGCGGCGATGCCGTTTATACACAGCGCGAACGACTCGATGTTTATTTCAAAGATGCTAAATCATTACTGAAGGGTAACCGCTACTTTTTTGACCATTCGTTCAGGCTGAGTAAAAGTAATCCCAACAGCGTTGTAATTCATCACCAGTTTAATTACGAGAACAAGTTCTTTCAGTTTACCCAGCCCACATTAAGCCAAAGGTTTGGCGATGCATATACTACATCCATTCATAATAAAACACGCTACAATCGCATGTATAATCTCGTAGGAGCCGCCTATGCCACCGAAAAGTTAGGTAGTGTGGAGTTTTACCTGGAAGATTACAACTATAACTACTATTATCGTTCGGTAATATTGGCTAACGACTTTTCAGTTCGCGTGCCAAATGCGGTTAATGACCGAATAGATACGTATGGAGCACGTTACACGTATCATAAAAATAAATGGTATGGTACTGCTACAATCTCAAACAGTATTACAAACCAGTCGCTATCTAACATAGACCTTAAAGCATCGTATAAATACAACGAATCTACCTCGGTTTCTTTTCGTTACCAGAAGATGAATAAACTTCCGGATCTTAATTACCAATTGTACCAAAGCGATTATAAGGCGTACAACTGGTCTAACAACTTTAAGAACGAGAAAGTAAACAGCTTCGAGTTTGAAGGAAAGACAAAATGGATAGACGCTTCTCTTCAGTATACAATACTTAACGACCACCTATATTTTGCAAACACTGCAACGGCAAGTGCCGAAATGGATACACTATATGTAAAACCGTTCCAGTATGGCAAAACAATAAATTATCTATCGTTAAAAGCGCACAACAATATTTCATTTGGCCGATTCGGATTGGACAATACTGTTTTGTATCAAAACGTACAACAGTCAGACAATATCCTCAATGTACCGGCACTTGTTACAAGAAACTCTTTTTATTACACAGACAGGTGGTTTAAAAAGGCGTTACAGATACAAACAGGTATAACCTTTCAGTACTTTACTAAATATTACGGAAACGACTATAATCCTTTGATTGGCGAGTTTTACATTCAGGAAAAGCGTAAGATGGGAGGTTTTCCGTTACTGGATTTTTTTCTGAATGCTAAGATACAGGAATTTCAGTTGTTTCTTAAGGCAGAGCATTTTAATTCATCGTTTACCGGATATGATTATTATTCTGCTCCTAATTACCCGTATCGTGATTTTACAATCCGGTTTGGTGTAATATGGAATTTCTTCTCATAAATCCGGTTGTTATAAATTTAAGTATTAGCTGTATCTTTGCAGCATTATATAACTTATCATGAAATACGCTAAGAATATTCTTGAAACAATAGGCAATACGCCTTTGGTTAAAATAAATAAGCTTGCCCAGGGCATAGATGCTCTTGTTTTGGCAAAAGTAGAAACCTTTAATCCGGGTAACTCGGTTAAAGACCGTATGGCCATTAAAATGATTGAAGATGCCGAAGCAGACGGACGCCTTCAGCCTGGCGGTACCATAGTTGAGGGAACTTCGGGCAATACCGGTATGGGGTTAGCCTTAGGTGCCATTATAAAAGGGTACAAGCTTGTTTGTGTAATGAACGATAAGCAGAGTAAAGAAAAAATGGATATACTTCGTGCCGTGGGTGCGCGTGTGGTTGTTTGTCCTACCGATGTAGAGCCTTCAGATCCACGCTCTTATTATTCTGTGTCTAAAAGGCTTGCTGAAGAAATCCCTAAAAGATGGTATGTAACAAAATATGATATTGTAAATAATACTGTAAATGAGATAATTGAAAACGTTGTAAATACAAATAACTAAGAAGTAATATAAATTAAATATAAAAAAGGTAAATGAACAGTTAAAACATGAATAATATCTACTATTTTTTTATTAAATTTGTAT
>JAAXJD010000193.1:0-10487 GCA_012270005.1 Flavobacterium sp.
AACTTTTATCAAATTTGTATAATCAAAAATAGTCAACCTATTTTAGGACTAGTCACTTTGGTAAAAAGGACTATGCCTGTTCGTTTTCTAAATCAAGATACCCCTGTACCATTTCTATGGCATTAGTAACCACATCGCTAAGGGCTACAATAAAGCTGCCCTCTTCTGCATTTTGCAGGGTGTGCTTTAAGGCTTCGGTTTCCTTAGGTATAATCTCGTAGGTTATTTGCCTGCCGCTTGCTTCAACGCCTTCCAGTATAAGAGCGTTTATATTTTCTTCGGTACGGCCGCGCAGGTGCTTTTCATTTCGTATAATAACGTGGTCAAACATACGGGCGGCTATTGTAGCGCAATCGCGTATGTCCTGGTCACGCCTGTCGCCCACGCCCGATATGATACCAATTTTTTTGGTAGCTTCCACACTTTGCAGGTAATCCTCTACCGCCATGTACCCGGCAGGGTTATGTGCAAAGTCGATTAATACCTTAAAGTTTTTAAACTCAAAACTATTCTTGCGGCCCGGTGATTGAGCATCTCCAGCCATAAAGGTGTGCAGTGAAAGGCTTATGTCGTCTGTTTTAAAGCCCCACAGGTATGACGCCAGGGTAGCCGCCAGCACATTAGCAATCATAAACTTAGCCTTTCCGCCCAGTGTAAGTGGAATGTGCGATGCCTTGTCTATACGTATTTTCCATTCGCCTTTTTTTACCGTAATAAAACCATTTTCGTAAACGGCAGTAACACGGCCGGCTTTCGCTTCTTCTTTAATAAACGGATTATCTTCATCCATACTAAAGTAGGCCACATTACACTCCAACTCACGGCCTATTTTTATACATTCAGGGTCGTCACCGTTTAATACGGCCCATCCGTCTTTTTTCACACTACGTGGAATAACACGTTTTACACGCGCCAGGTCATCAAGATTATGAATGTCGTTTAAGCCCAGGTGGTCTTCTTGTATATTGGTAATAATACCAATATCGCAGCGGCTAAAACCAAGTCCCGAACGCAGTATGCCACCGCGTGCGGTTTCCAGTACGGCAAACTCTACCGTAGGGTCTTTAAGTATATATTCTGCGCTGAAAGGGCCTGTAGTATCGCCTTTTTCCAGCATATGGTTTTGTATGTATATACCGTCTGATGTGGTAAAGCCCACCCGGTAACCGTTGTTTTTAACAATATGTGCCAGCAGTCGGGTAGTGGTAGTTTTACCGTTAGTACCCGTAACGGCAAATATAGGTATGCGGCTTGGCTTACCCGGCGGATACAGCATATCTATAACCGGGGCGGCTACGTTGCGCGGCAGTCCTTCGCTTGGCGCTAGGTGCATACGGAATCCCGGGGCAGCGTTAACCTCGAGTATTACCCCTCCGTTTTCTTTAAGAGGCTGGGTTAGGTTTTCGGCCATTATGTCTATACCACACACATCAAGCCCTATAACGCGGCTTATGCGTTCGGCAAGGAAAATATTTTCAGGATGCATCAGGTCGGTTACATCTACAGATGTACCTCCTGTACTAAGGTTAGCAGTAGACTTAAGGTATACTATTTCCCCTGCTGCAGGAACCATATCGGGAGTATAGCCTTTCTTTTCCAGCAGGTCTGTAGTGTCCCGGTCTATAGTGATTTCGGTCAGTACATTTTCATGGCCGTAACCGCGGCGCGGATCCAGGTTTTCTATGTCTATTAATGCCTGAATGCTGTGCGTGCCATTACCTTTAACGTGCGCCGGTACCCTTTGGGCGGCAGCCACTACTTTATTGTCTATAACCAGCACACGGAAGTCAAACCCGGTAATAAACTTTTCTACAATTACGCGGCTGCTGTATTTTTGGGCAAACTCCAGCCCCGCAAGCGCGTCTTCAAATGTTTTTACATTTATAGAAGCACCTTTGCCGTGGTTACCATCCAGTGGTTTTAGCACTATGGGGTAGCCTATTCTGTCTATGATTTCCTTAAGTCCTTCTTCGGTAGAGCAAATGCCACCACTTGCCACGGGTATAGAGGCTGCTTCCAGCATGCGCTTTGTCTGCTCTTTGTTACACGCTATATCTACCGCTATGTGGCTGGTTTTATTAGTAATAGTAGCCTGAAAGCGCATTTGGTTAATGCCGTAGCCTAACTGTACCAGCGAGTTGGTTCCCAGGCGTATCCATGGAATGTCCCGTGATACGGCTTCCTCCACAATGCTTCCTGTACTTGGGCCCAGTCTATCGCGTTCGCGTATGCGGCGCATTTCCTGTATATCGGCATCAAGGTCATATTCGGTGCCGGTTATTAGTGCTTCGGCAATACGAACCGATGCTTCAGCGGCATAAATACCTACATTTTCTTCTACGTAACTAAATACAACGTTATACGTACCCGGGGTTTTGGTTTCGCGTGTACGGCCAAAACCGGTTTCCATGCCAGCAAGGGTTTGTATTTCAAGGGCTATGTGTTCTATTACGTGGCCCATCCATGTGCCGCGCTCTACCCGTGCAAAAAAGCCTCCGGGTGCGCCTTCGCTGCAGCGGTGCCCGTACATGGTAGGTATAAGTGCTTCTATACGCTCCCTGAATCCGGGTATTTTGTTAGTAGGAAACTCCTCCATTTCCTCAAGGTTAAGGCGCATCTGGATGAGTTTTTTACGTTTAACGCTCCAAATGTTTGGCCCTTTAAGGGCCTGGATCTTCTCAATTTTCATAATTGGCAGTAAGGGGAATTAAGTGTTTATTTTTTGGTATTAAATAGCTTATGATTTATTTTTTGCATAAATTTAACACAAATACAATTTATTGTGGTTGTAGTGTAGAAAATTAGTTAAAAAAAATCACTTAATTGAGGTGTGTGGTTAATTTTTTTCAGCACAATTTTATTCGGTAACAATTAGGAAAGAAATAATTAACCCACAATATGCGTTTTTAGCTTTTTAACGTACTTTTGTATTTATGAACAATGTAAAGGGAAAATTAATTATAATAGGTGGCGCCGTAGATAAGGGCAGTTTTACCGAAGTGTCTTTTGACCAGAACGTTGCCAACAACCTCAATTTTTTTGAAACCGGCATAATGAAGCGCATCATTCGTGAATCGAAAAATGGTGCCGAAAGCCGGATTGAAATTATAACCACTGCATCTGTAATACCGCGCGAGGTAGGGCCTGAGTATATAAAGGCATTTGAATACCTGAACGCTAAAAACGTAGGTGTGCTGTATATAGAAAAACGCGAACAAGCCCATGACCCGGAAGTGCTGCAACGCCTTCGCGAAGCCGATGTGGTTATGTTTACCGGGGGCGACCAGCTGCGCCTTACCTCTATACTGGGCGGAACCGAGTTTCATGATATACTGCTGGATAAGTTTAAAAACGAAGATTTTATATACGCAGGTACCAGTGCAGGTGCCGCCGCTGCCAGTAACAACATGATTTACCAGGGCAGTAGCAGCGAGGCGTTGCTTAAAGGTGAGGTAAAAATTACCAGCGGCCTTAGCCTGATACAAGACGTAATTATAGATACCCACTTTGTACAGCGCGGCCGCATAGGGCGACTGTTTCAAACTGTGGTGGGTAACCCTCGTACCCTGGGCATAGGCCTGGGCGAAGATACGGGGCTGCTTATTACGGCTAACGGGCGTATGGAGGCTATAGGTTCTGGCCTTGTAATACTGGTAGATGGTCGTCAGATTAAAGATACTAACCTTACGCAGGTAGAACTGGGTAAGCCCATAAGCATAAACAACCTGGTGGTGCACGTAATGAGCATGTACGATACGTATGACCTGAACACGCACCAAATGGAAATCCGTAATTCGCAATATTCTATTCCGGTTACTGCGGAAATAAACAGCGACCACGCCGACCCAAGGGTTAGCGCAGACGACAGGGAGTGAGGTTGTTATTTTAAATGTTGAATTATAAATTATGAATGGGGCGTAAAGTGCTGCAAAGGGGGTAAATCTTTGCGAAACTTTACGCCTTCTTTATGTAGCTTTGTGAAATACCATAAAACAGTAAAATGAAGATAATCATTCACGGAGGTTTTTTTAGCGAATCGTCTACCGACCTGAAAACCAAAACTGCCAAGCAGGAAGCGCTTACGGCTATTGTAAAACAATCGTATGACTACCTTAAAACGCATACCGCTACCGAAACTGTAGTGTATGCGGTGAGCCTGCTTGAGGATAATCCGCTGTTTAATGCCGGTATAGGATCCCAGATACAAAGCGATGGGCAAATACGTATGAGCGCCGCGCTTATGGATGGCACTACCCAAAAGATGAGTGGTGTAATTAACATACAAAACGTACAAAACCCTATTAAAGTAGCTGAAAAGCTAATGCCGTATGACGACAGGGTACTTGGTGGAGAAGGCGCAACAGCGTTTGCCCACGGGAATGGTTTTGATGTTTTTAGTACCGAAACTCCTGAACGCCGTGCAGAATTTGAAAAGAAATTAGCTGCAACAGGTACCGGTACCGTAGGTTGCGTAGCGCTCGACGCTGATGGTAAGTTGGCTGTAGCTACATCTACAGGTGGTAAAGGTTTTGAAATGGTGGGGCGTATATCTGATTCGGCTACAGTGGCCGGTAATTATGCCAATGCTTTTTGTGGCATTAGCTGCACCGGGGTAGGGGAAGATATTGTAAGCAATGCTACCGCCGCTAAAATAGTAACCCGTGTGACCGATGGTATGCCTATCTGCGATGCCTTTGCCAAAACCTTTAAGGAACTTAAGCCTTACGATGGGTTTGCGGGAGCCATAGGTATAGATGCACAGGGCAATATATGCCATAAAGATTCGCACCCGAGTATGGTATTTGCCAGTTTTGACGGCGTGGACGTTAAAGTATTTGGTTAGAGTTATAACATCTCCTCTTAACACAGGCCTGTTACTACAAAAAAAAGTGCCGGAACTGTTGTGTTCCGGCACTTTTTATATTATGGGTATTTTATTAATTACTTAGTATGCATTCAAATAATTTTTTACATATTTTACCTGAGTTTACGCTCTCATCAAATATATATAAGCGGTAGTCTGTTACATACGATTTTTTAAGCTTTTCAATGTCCTCAGGTGTAAGCCTGATAACTACACTGTATTCGTAATACCCATCATCAACTGTTTTTACGTCGATTTCTGTTTCAGTGTCCTTTATTTTACTGCCATCCTCAAGCAACATAGTTGCCCCTTTTTTACCTACTACTAGCGTTTTTGATTTCGTTTTTAGAATGGTGTAAATATCGTTTCCGTTACGGCTAAAGTAAACATTGTAGTTAGTACTCATTGTTTTACGAATTTCACCTGTAAATTTATCTGTCCAACTTCTAATTTCAGAGCATACTTCGTCTTTAAAATCAAAATCTTCTACCGGTACAAGGTCAAATAATATCTCGTGATATAATGAGTAATCATAGTATACTTTTCCTGTTTCGGCGTTGCTCAGTACGAAGAATAAACCTGTGGTTGTTTCTCCCTCAAAGCCTATAACCATAAATACCTTGTCTTCTAAAGCTTGCTTCGGAGTATGTCCATCTACTTCTGCATAGTGCTTGCTTCGTGTACTGGGTTTTTTATACACATCATAGTAATATGATCCTTTGGTAACTATCTTTACTTTTTTACCAAGAAAAGACCGGTAATGTTTTCCCGGAAAATACTGAGCGGTAACCACGTTGGATAAAAGTAGCAAAAACAAAAGGCTTAGTAATTTTTTCATAATCGGTTGATTTTAATTTTTGCAAATGTATAAAATGCGGCATTTATTTTTATGCTGCAGTGGTTAAATAATATTAACAATAAAAGCCCGGAACATTTGTTCCGGGCTTTTGTTTTATGAAGTAAAAGTAATTACTCTTCAGAAGCTACAAGAATCCACTCTCCTGTGTTTAGCAGGGTTTCGGCTTTCTTATATTTCATGGTTTCAGTTTTTCCGCTCATAATGTGCTTAATGGTAACATTATCATTGCGGTTAATTTTAGGGGCATCCCTTACTATGGTTTCGGTAACCGTATGCTCAGGTGCCTGTTTTGCAGCGGCTTCGTGTGCGGCTCTTTCAATTTGCTCCTCAGTATTAAGTACTTCTTCCTTAGATTCTATATACTGCTCTTTTGGCGGTTCAGGAATCCTGGTTTGCGCTAAGTTAGCCGGGTTTTGCTGTGGCAGTTCAGCCTTAAGAAGGAACGATATTACCTCGCGGTTAATTTCATTAAGCGTTTTGTTAAACAGCTTAAATGCTTCTTCCTTATAAATAAGCAGTGGGTCTTTCTGTTCGTGAACGGCAAGCTGTACTGATTGTTTCAGCTCATCCATTTTACGAAGGTGTTTTTTCCACGCCTCATCTACAACGGCAAGTGTAATACTCTTTTCAAACTCATCTATAAGCGATACACCCTGGGTTTGGTAAGCCTTTTCCAGGTTTGTAACCACGCTCATAATTTTAAGCCCATCAGTAAACGGTACTACAATACGCTCATACTGTGCGTTATTGTTTTCGTACACATTTTTAATAACCGGGAAGGCCTCGGTAGCGTTTTGTGTACACTTATTGTTGTAGGCTTCGGCTACTGCCTTGTATACTTTGGCAGTTACCTGCTGTTCGTTTAGCTTAATGAACTCAGACTCGCTTACCGGCGAACTTACAGAGAACGTACGGATAAGGTCAAAATCAAAGTTTTTAAAGTCGCGTACCGGCTTGTTGTTGCTTACAATAGTTTCAGCAAGGTCGTACATCATGTCGGCAATATCCACTTTAAGCCTGTCGCCAAACAGTGCGTGTTTCCTCTTTTTGTATACGTTTTCGCGCTGCTTGTTCATTACGTCGTCGTATTCAAGCAGGCGTTTACGCTGGCCAAAGTTGTTTTCTTCCACTTTTTTCTGTGCGCGCTCTATAGATTTTGTCATCATAGAGTGCTGTATAACCTCACCTTCTTTAAGGCCCATGCGGTCCATAACTTTGGCTACCCTTTCAGAGCCAAATAAACGCATAAGGTTATCTTCAAGCGACACGTAGAACTGAGAGCTGCCCGGGTCTCCCTGACGGCCTGCACGACCACGAAGCTGGCGGTCTACACGGCGCGAATCATGGCGCTCTGTACCTATAATGGCAAGTCCGCCTGCGGCTTTAACTTCCGGTGTAAGCTTAATATCTGTACCACGACCCGCCATGTTGGTGGCTATGGTTACAATACCCGGCTTACCGGCTTCGGCTACAATGTCTGCCTCTTTTTTATGAAGCTTGGCGTTTAGCACGTTGTGGTTAATACCCCTCATTTTAAGCATACGGCTTAAAAGTTCAGAGATTTCTACTGATGTGGTACCAATAAGTACCGGCCTTCCCGCTTTAGAAAGTTCAACCGTATCTTCAATAACCGCGTTAAACTTCTCACGCATGGTTTTGTAAATCAGGTCGTGGTGGTCCTTGCGCGATATAGGCCTGTTTGTAGGTATTTCTACCACATCAAGCTTATATATTTCCCAGAATTCACCTGCTTCGGTAACGGCAGTACCCGTCATACCGGCAAGCTTGTTATACATCCTGAAGTAATTTTGAAGCGTAATGGTAGCAAAGGTTTGCGTAGCGGCCTCAATTTTTACGTTCTCCTTAGCTTCAATTGCCTGGTGAAGACCGTCTGAGTAGCGGCGACCGTCCATAATACGGCCGGTTTGCTCGTCTACAATCATTACCTTATTATCCATTACCACATACTCCGTGTCTTTTTCAAACAATGTGTACGCTTTAAGAAGCTGGGTAAGGGTGTGTATACGCTCGCTTTTAACAGAGAAATCAGCAAACAGTTGTTGCTTGCGCTCTGTTTCCTCTTCTTTGTTTAGTTTTTGCTTTTCAATATTGGCTATTTCTGTACCAATGTCCGGTAGTACAAAGAAGTCGTTATCTGTATCCTGAGACAGGAATTTAATACCGTTATCTGTAAGCTCTACCTGATTATTTTTTTCTTCTATAACAAAGTACAGTGCTTCGTCAACCTTGTGCATGTCGCGGTTGTTATCGGCCATGTACTGGCTTTCTGTTTTTTGAAGCAGCTGCTTAACGCCTTCTTCACTAAGGAATTTAATAAGCGCTTTGTTTTTTGGCAAACCGCGGTGTACCCTTAATAAAAGGAAACCGGCCTCTTTTGTTTTACCTTCTTTAAGCAGTTTTTTAGATTCTGCCAGCACACCGTTTAGCAGGGTACGCTGAAGGTTTACAAGGTTATCTACTTTTGGCTTAAGCTCGTTAAACTCGTGGCGGTCGCCATTAGGTACCGGGCCCGAAATAATAAGCGGCGTACGTGCGTCGTCTACTAATACCGAGTCTACCTCGTCTACAATAGCAAAGTTATGCTTGCGCTGTACCAGGTCTTCCGGCGAGTGTGCCATGTTATCCCTAAGGTAGTCAAAGCCAAACTCATTGTTAGTACCATACGTAATATCTGCAGCATAAGCGCGGCGGCGGCCTTCGCTGTTTGGCTGGTGGTTGTCTATACAGTCTACCGTAAGCCCGTGGAACTCAAATAATGGAGCTTTCCATGCGCTATCTCGTTTTGCAAGGTAGTCGTTTACGGTAACTACGTGTACCCCAAGGCCCGGAAGCGCATTAAGGTATACCGGTAGTGTAGCTACAAGGGTTTTACCTTCACCGGTTTGCATTTCGGCAATTTTACCCTGGTGCAGCACGGTACCACCCATAAGCTGTACATCATAGTGTACCATATCCCAGGTAACATCGCGGCCTGCGGCGTTCCATGTATTGGCCCATGTGGCTTTATCGCCATCTATGGTTATGTACGGCCTGGTTTGTGCCAGCTGCCTGTCGCGCTCTGTAGCGGTAACGGTAATGCTGGTGGTTTCCTTAAAGCGGCGTGCAGTTTCCTTAACCACGGCAAACGCCTCAGGAAGCAGTTCCATAAGGGTTTTTTCCGATATTTCGTAAGCCTCTTTTTCAAGTGCGTCTATAGATGCATATATGTCTTCGCGTGCATCTATATCCTGTACTTTTTCTACCTCGTTAAGGTAGTCGGCTATTTTAGCGTCTTTGTCGGCACGGGCTTCGCGTATCTTTTCCTGAAAGTACACGGTTTTTGCCCTAAGCTCGTCGTGCGACAGCTGTGCAATGGCGCCCTCGTACGCTTTTATTTTCGTAACAATGGGTTGCAGCGCCTTTACGTCTTTTTGAGACTTGTCGCCTACAAAGGCTTTTATATTGCTGTTAACTACATACATTCTATAACTTAATTTCCTGGTCATTAGCGTTTTCGCGCACAATTTTAAATATCAAAAGCCTCTGAATTAGAGACTTTTTCTTTTCAAATCTATTTTGTGCTTTTAATATTCATCCTCGTTCCAAAGATAGTCTTCGTCGGTAGGATAATCAGGCCATATTTCTTCCATTGATTCATAGATTTCTCCTTCATCCTCAATGGATTGTAAGTTTTCGACAACCTCAAGTGGCGCTCCGGTCCTTATGGCATAGTCGATTAGCTCGTCCTTGGTAGCCGGCCACGGTGCATCACTTAGATAAGATGCCAGTTCTAGTGTCCAATACATCTTCTAAACGATTTAAGTTTATGCAAAAATAAATTTATTACTGAAAAAGTCAAGTAAAATTTTACTTAATTTATTAAAAAAATAAAGAACGTTTTGTGCCGGAGGGTATTAGTAAGAAAGCTTTATAGAAAACGTTAACGTTTACCCTGCACCCACCGGTCATCCCGGCATCAGGCACTATAACTTTTCAGGTATCCACTTCACTTCATTGGCGCCCAAATCTTTCGACAACTTCCGTGCCAATACAAAAAGGTAGTCAGAAAGGCGGTTTATGTATGCCAAAACATTGTCTTCAAAGGGTTCCATTTCTTATAAATGTACCGAAAGGCTCTCGGCACTGCGGCAAACTCATCGCGATATATGACAATATGACACTGTGGTATGCCCGCCCGGAAGCACAAAATGGGTCATAGGCTCCAGCTGGCTTTCCATGTGGTCTATCTCGTCTTCAAGCAATTGTATGTCGGCTTCCGAAATTTTAGGGATGTTAAGGCGTTCTTTTCCGTTTTTTAGTATCGCCTTATCAGGTGCTGTTGCCAATATGGCACCTACGGTAAAGAGCCTGTCCTGTATTTTTTCAAGGATTTGCTTGTAATGCGGGTTCATGTCCTGGTCTCGTATAAGCCCAAGGTGCGAATTTAGTTCGTCTACCGTGCCGTAGCTTTCTATACGTATATGGTGTTTCGGCACACGTGAACCCCCAAAAAGGGCAGTGGTACCTTTATCTCCGGTTTTAGTGTATACTTTCATTTTTAGTTGTTGGTTGCCGGTTGATGGTTGTTAGTAGCTTCACTCTTAATCTATACAGTGTTTACGTATATGCGTTTGAGTGAGGCCAACAACTAACAACCATCAACCAACAACTATTTATGCGGATTAGGATTTACATTATCACTTTCTATAACGCCGTCGCGCAGGCGGATGACGCGGTGTGCGTAGGCGGCTATGTCGTCTTCGT
>JAAXJD010000193.1:10497-29144 GCA_012270005.1 Flavobacterium sp.
GGTTACCAGTATTACGGTGTTGCCGTTTGCGTGGATATCGCCAAACAGTTTCATAATTTCTACCGATGTTTTGCTGTCCAGGTTACCTGTAGGCTCATCGGCAAGGATTATAGATGGGTTATTTACCAATGCCCTGGCTACCGCCACACGTTGCCTTTGCCCACCCGAAAGCTGGTTCGGTTTGTGGTCCATACGGTCGCCCAGGCCTACCTGTTTTAAAACTTCGGTGGCGCGCGCATTACGCTGGGGTTTTTTATAGCCGGCATACACCATGGGTAGTGCCACATTATCTAACGCGGTGGTGCGCGGAAGCAGGTTAAAGGTTTGGAACACAAAGCCTATTTCCTTGTTACGTATTTCGGCCAACTCATCGTCGGTCATGTGGCTTACGTTTTTGTTGTTTAGTATATAGGTGCCGCCACTGGGTGTATCCAGGCAGCCCAGCAGGTTCATAAGGGTACTTTTACCCGAACCCGAAGGCCCCATAAGGGCCACGTATTCGCCTTTGTTTATGGTAAGGTTTACCCCTTTAAGCACCTTTACAATTTCGTTACCCAGAGGAAAGTCACGGGTAATTCCTTTAATTTCTATAATGGGTTTTGCCATAGCGTTGTTTTGCAAGCTTAAAATTAACCGTTTTGCTAAAAACGATTGCTATTGATTTACAAAATTAGTAGCAATGTGCCGGGTTTTGTTACGCTGTTGTATAAAATAAATAAGCTCCCGCAGCGGGGAGCTTATTTAGTATTTGCCTGTAGTGCAAACGTTAGTTACGCTGCGACTGTAAAAATTCGTTCATTTCCTGCTTAGAGGCGTCATACGTAAAGCTGTTAGCTACCTTAAAATAGTTTTTCTTATCTACGCAGTAGTTGTACGCATATTTTGCAAGGCTCATTTTGTTGTCCTCGTAGTTTAGCACCTTAATCATGGTAATGATTTGGTCTGTACTCATACAGTGAGACGAAAGGATTTGCTTCGCGGTGCTTTCGCGGGTATCGTCAAAGCTGCTGCCTTTAATAGTGGTAAGTGCATCCTGAAAATCAGCACTGTTCATAGCCATGCGGCAGCTGTTGTCGTATCCGCCTCCGTTGTTGTAACCACCGCCGTTGTTGTAGCCACCACCATTATTGTAATTGCCACCATTATTATAGCCACCACCGTTGTTGTAGTTACCGCCATTATTATAACCGCCGCCGTTGTTGTAGTTGCCGCCATTATTATAACCGCCACCATTGCTGTATGTACCACCTGTAGTAGTGGTAGTTGTGGTAGTTGTAGTGGTAGATCCCATACCGCCAGGTACGTTAACGCTCATGCCTACACCACCTACATTTACATTCATGCCAAAGCCGTCGCCATAAGTAGTAGTTACAGTTTCTTCGTGGTAAATGGTACCGTCCGGGCCTACATACATATCGTTTGGCTCACCATAGTGGTATACCGCGCAGTTATTTGGGCGCACTATATTTTGCGCAGCCGGCACCTGAGAGTAGAACCTAAGGAAACGGCGTCCTTTTTTGTCTTTTTTAATGCGGTAGGTTACATCCTGCATTGTATCGTCCATATCGGCAATTTGTATGTTTTTGCTTATGGTAGGTATACGGCCGTTAGCAAAAACAATTTTACAATCGTAGTATGGGTTAGGCAACATTTCTATACGCACATTAGTTTGTGCCTTGTCATTATAGCGTTGGCCATTTAGTATAAGGAAGAAAGGCGAACCGTCTTCGCTAAAAATGGTAAGGTTTCCTGTAGGGAAAGGAGTAGGCTGAGCCTGGGCTGTAAAAATGCCGGCAACCAGCATAATAAGCAATAAGGTAATTTTTTTCATAGTAATAAAGTGTTTCAGTTATTGGTCATTCATTTTGTCGCGACTAAAATTATTAATTCTTTACAACAATAAAACAACTGGCGTGCCAAAATTATTAAATAGTGTGAAATTTTTGTAAAAAATCATAATGGTACAGAAATAAAACGGTTAAAAACCTCCGGTTTTAAAGGTAATTTCACACTAGTCGCCCATTGTAAAGGCAGCCATTGTTTTTATAAAACCGGAACCTGCTTTCATAAAACCGGTAACTAATTTTGCCTCTTGTGCACCTAACTTCGCGCTACATTCTTGTCAAAAAGAAAGTAAAACGTCCTGTGGTGCAGCAAAGGCTGCATTGCAGGATTATAAAAACAGGCATCCTTTTAAGTAATAGCGTTTTTTAAGATTAAGTAGTAGTTGTTCCACTCCCGTATGTTGTCCCCCAATAAATAGCCGTAACTGTAAGGTATTGCAGTAAAGCAAAGGGAGTGGATTTTTTTAATTGACAGTAACAGGGAGTTTTTTCTCCCGAACAAGATAAATGGCTCCGGTAAGGCGTTTCCCTTCTTTTTTTTGGGAGTAAATTAAATTTCATGTTTATTATTAGGTAGTTTTGTTAAAAGAAATTTTTTCGCAATTGTAAAACCAGGCGCCAGCCACCGTACCTTACTTATGAAGCAGTTATACATACTGTGGGTAGTGTGTTTATGTAGCCTTACGCTATGGGGCCAGGACCCTGTGCACCGCGTAATTAACAATTTAAACGGGCTGCCGTGTAATACGGTATACTACCTTAAGCAGGATAAAACAGGCTTTATCTGGATAGCACACGACAGGGGATTAAGCCGCTACGATGGCAAGCGTTTTGTGCATTATTCGGGTAAAGAACAACAGGGAAAAGCATTGTCTAACCTGCTGGAGTATAACGGTACGGTTTATTGTCAGGATTTCAGCGGAAATTTTTATCGCACCACGCCGGGCCAGAATCTTGTAAAAATAAAAGCCCTGCAGGCAAAAGGATATGCGCCTGCAGGAATTTTAAACGGAAATCTGCTTACCGTGCCCGTAACAGATACCCTGCGTACACTTAACCTCGCTACCGGCGCCTATACAGCCACGCCCGTTAAAGGGTATTTTTCTTCCGCTGTTTTTTATACCCCTAACCGCCTGGAGGCAATAACAAACACCGGACTGCTACAGTGTACCCCGGGAGGAAAAGCCACTATAACGCCAATAAACACCGCTTCTACTAACCACTTATTTTTTTTACTGAACAGTGGCGGAAGGCGGTTTGTTTTTACAAAGAACACGGCGCCCCACGTATACGAGTTAAGCGGCAGCATATTACATCCGGTAGCTCATTTGCCCGCACATACCTTTATACAAAACGTACAGATAGAAGGTGGTTACATTTGGGTTTCTACCAGTGCCGGGGCATATTGTTTTAACAAGGATATGACGCCCGCCTTTAACGGGCATTGCTTTTTTAAAGAGGCCAGCGTTTCTAATGTTATTACTGATAGAGAGGGTAACTACTGGTTTGCCACTCTTAACAAAGGGCTTATTATGGCCATGACCCTGCAGGCGCGGGTGTATCCTTACGAAAACCGAAACATAACCGCACTACATCAAACTCCGGATGGTAGCCTTTATGCCGGTACCGATGCTAACCAGTTGCTGCGTTTTAATGCGATAAAAGGTAGGTTTGACAGTATAACTGCAGGTACCTCCCGGCACGAAATTATAAACATCCAGGAACCATTGCCGGGTCAAATCTATTTTTTTAGCGATAAAACCTATATTCATAGCATTGATGGCACTACCGGGATTTTTCAGGCGGCGGGTAAGTCGGCTGTAGCTATAAATCCCACCACATTAGCCATAGCCTACTCAAGCGGTACGGCAATTACCGGTATACAAGGCGCGCTGCCAAAGTTACCCGCATGGTTACCCGTAGCAGGAAATATGGCGATACCTAATACGTATCTGCTGTTTAATAAGCCACTACGCTGTAAGGGTGTGGCATACGTACCCCAGACAGAAACCCTTTATATAACTACCGTAGAGGGGCTGTATTATTTTTCGCCAAAAGGCAAGGGTTTTATTACAGACAGTGGCGTACCTATTATGGGTATACAGGCGCGTGTGGTACAGGGTAGTTTGTATGTGGGTACTTCTAACAATGGTGTTTACAAGGTTACCGGTACTAAAGTACGGGGGCACCTTACGGTAAAAGAAGGACTTTTAGGCAATGCCGTGTATCGCCTACGTGTGCAGGGCAACAGGCTTTGGATGCTTATGGATAATGGTATACAATGCTATGATACACAAAACCATAAGTTTACCGCCTATCTTACCAGCGATTGCCTTTCCCGAGCTGACTTGCGCGATATACTGCCAAGCGGTAAGATATTGTACGCTGCCACGTCTGAAGGTTTGTTGGAATTTAATTCACAGCTTAATACCTATAACAGTGTGGCACCGGTTATTCATATAAATCGGGTTATGGTAAACGGAAGGCCGGTGCATTACAGGGCGGGCATGGTACTTTCGTACCGTAGCCATACTGTAGATATAGATTATGCCACGCTGGCATACAAGGGAGAAGATGCTGTTACCGTACAATACAAGGTAAATAACGGGCGCTGGAGCAGCCTTGCCGAACGTTCTGGCGTGCTCAACCTGGCTTACTTGTCTGACGGTAGCTACAATGTAGCGCTGCGCGCTATAAATGAAGATGGAGTAGCATCTGTAAAGCCGGTACTGTTTACGTTTTCTATACAGGCACCCGTGTACAAGCGCTGGTGGTTTATAATGCTTTGTGCCGTAGCAGCAAGTACTGCAGCGGTGCTTTATTACCGTAACCGCATAAAAGCCATACGCCAGAAAAACGAATTGATAACCCAAAAGCTACAGCTGGAGCACGAGCTGCAGCAAAGTATACTCAGTACGGTAAGGTCTCAAATGAATCCTCACTTTTTATTTAATGCCTTAAATACCATACAGTCTTATATTTATACTAATGAGCGGGAGCAGGCATCGTTATACCTGGGTAAGTTTAGCGAACTTACACGCCTTATATTAGACCTTTCGGGTAAAGAGCTGGTGCCTCTTTCCGAAGAATTGCGTGCCCTTACGCTATACATAGAGTTAGAAAAGCTAAGGTTTGAAGATTCGTTTACCTACACCATATCTACAAGCCCGGGCCTTAGCCCTGAAACCATTTATGTGCCACCCATGCTCATACAGCCCTATGTAGAAAATGCCATGAAGCACGGGCTGCTGCACAAAAAAAATAACCGCGTGCTGGCATTGCACATTAGCGCAGAGCAAACGGGCATTGTAGCCTGCGTGGAAGACAACGGCATAGGGCGCAGGCGCAGTGGGGAGCTAAATGCCCGCCGTAGTAAAAACCATCAGTCGTTTGCTACGTATGCTAACCACAAAAGGCTTGAGATACTGAACCGCGGATTGCCAAAAAAAATATGGCTGCACATAACTGATAAACATGATGAAAACGGCAATGCCTGTGGCACAATAGTTAGGCTGCACATTCCGTACCTTTACCCCGAAAAGTGACGTGTGGTAAAACGGTAACAACCTTTAGTAAATTAGGCAGCTAATGTGTACACGGTACGTGGTACATTTCCGGCTGTTTTTGCACCATTAAAAAAACGATATGATTTCTTGTATTATAATAGACGATGAACCCCGTGCGCGTAACCTGCTGGCGGCCATAATAGCGCAGTATTGCCCGCAGTTATCTGTAGAGGCCTCTTGCGAAGACCTGCCATCGGGCATTAAGGCCATACGTAAGCACCAGCCTCAACTGGTATTTTTGGATATAGAACTGCCGGGGCACAGTGGCCTGGAACTGCTGGACTTTTTTAATGACGATGAGATAAACTTTAGCGTAATTTTTACTACAGCATATAACGAGTATGCCTTGCAGGCGTTTAAGTTTTCGGCTATAGACTACTTGCTGAAGCCCATACAGCACCAGCAACTATCAGATGCCGTGGCAAGGTTTGAAAAACAACACGCGGTTAAAGCTGCAGGGCAGCTGCGTACGCTGCAGCAAAACCTTAACGGCGCAGCCGACTGGGAAAATAAACGTATAGTGGTGCCCATAGCACAATCGTTAAAGTTTATAAAACCCTGCGAAATTATAATGCTGAAGGGCGAAGCAGCATACAGTGAGTTTTACCTTACCGATGGCGCTACATTTTTGGCCAGCCGAAACCTTAAACATTTTGAAGAAGCACTGGCTCATGTGTCGTTTTTTATGCGTTGCCACAAGTCGTACCTTATAAATACGCGCTGTGTGGCAGAATACGTAAAGTCAGACGGTGGATTCCTTAAAATGCAGGGAGGAGGCATTGCCGGTATCTCTGCCGAAAGGGTAGAGGAGCTGCTGAAACGCATACGATAAAAAGAGAGCCCCTGAGGCTCTTTTTTTTTGCGATACGGGATTGCTTGTGGGATGTATTTTTAATTTAAAATTTTGATAAAATTCTAAATATAAAGTTAAAAATATTAAAGTATTTATAATTTGTTAAGGTGTATTTTGATTTGTGTGTAAAATCCGCATAATTTTGGCTTAAACATAGTAACGAAAAAATATCTTGACCATGAAAAAATTAAATCTTGCAGCGGTTGTGGCTCTTAGTGCCCTTGCGCTTACTTCTTGTAAAGACGAAAGTAAAATGAAAGCAGAGCAAAAGGTAGATCAGTATGTATCTTTTGTAGACTCTGTAAATAACGTGGCAGGAGAAGAGCGTGCCGCAAACTGGGCAGCTATTCAGCACGAATATGAAGTAATGACTGCTAAGGCAGATTCATCACTTGCCGTTTTAGAAAACGATGCTAAAACAAGCGAAAAAATCCAGGAGGCTAAAGCCAAATATGAAGGTATAAAAACACAAGCGGAAGAAACGGCTAAAGCACAGGCGGATAAGGCTCAGGCTGCTGTAGCTACTGGTGCTAACAAAGTAGCGGATGCTCTTTTCGGTGCAAATAACGTAAAAGGCGATGATAAAAGCTTTGCTTGGGTAAACAAGGATAACATCCTGAAAGTATACCAGGATTTCTACGAAAACTTTAAAACAAACCGCGATTCATACTCTCGTGAAGAACTTGATATGATAAAAGCATGGTACGAGGCACTTGATGCACGTAAAAACACAGTAGAGAAAGAAGGTTTGTCTTCTAAAGACAACATGAAGATAGCTGAAATTAAACTGAAATTTGCCCCAATGTTTAAATGGGACCGTTTAACAGCTAAAGGCGAGGAAAACGAAGAAGCTAAGAAATCTGCGAACTAACAGCAAACAAGCAGACGGATTATAAAGGTTGATTTATGTGATTGAGCCAAGAGGTGTACCTTATATAAGGTGCGCCTTTTGGCATTTTATAGGGTATTAATTAACTGTGGGTTAACGCTGTAATGTAACTCTATAATCTAACTTTAATGAGCAATACGTTTATGATAAACCTTTAAATACAATACGTTATGCCAAATGATAAAACTCCGGGGCCACAGGTAAAAGATCCTGAACAATATGAGGCACTTCGCCGCAAGGGGTATAGTAAAGAAAAATCGGCGAGGATAGCTAACAGTGAGGGTGCCGAAAAACGAGGTGGTAATGCCGAAAAGTATGAAGACCGAACCAAACAGGATTTGTATGAACAGGCAAAGAAAGTAGGTATTGCAGGACGTAGCAATATGACTAAAGCCCAACTTATACACGCCCTTAGGAATAACTAAGCGTGTTGATTGGTAGGTGGTATCATTTAACCTAAAAGTCCCCACAGTTTACGTGCGCCCAGTGCCACATCGCGCAGCCATACTTTTTCGGGGCGGATGATAAAGTGCTGCTTTGCCTGTCCTTTGCGCATAGCGATTATACCTGCAAAGTGGGTGTCTATGGTTACAGTAGCTTCGGGTAATTGTTGCAGGGTTTGCCAGGCACTTGCCACCACGGGATTACGGTTAATTTCGGGTAGCACAATAATGCTGTTTGGGTTGGTTTCAGTTTTTATGCGCTCCCAATGCCCCAGTATTTCTGCCGGTGAAGTGCCGGTAATAATACCCAGGTCTACACCGCCGGGCACGGTAGCCAACGGTGAAAAAAACCACAACTGGCTCTTGGTTATTTCGGCAGCAGCACGCAGTTGCTCGGTTACTTCGCGCGCCTGCGCACCCAAAACCAAAATTTTAAATGCTTTACGGTTTACTATGATTTTGTACAAAATGCGTAGCGTACGCGGGTGCAGTGGTCCTGATATTTTGGCCGACCTCACTTCGCGCAGGGGTCTGCCGTTATAAAACGTATTGCTTATAAACGAAAACACAACCGGCGAATGTATGCCATGATCGTTAGATGATTTCCAGAGAAAAGATGCGTAACTCATTTGTTGTGTTTATTCGGTTATTCGTTTATTTGGTTATTTGGTTATTCGGGAGCTATCAGCGATTAGCTTTTAGGCACGCTGCTTTGTTCCAAATGGAACACTGCCAACTGCGACTGAATACTGCCCACTAAAGATTACTCCCCCATTTTGGCGCTCAGCTCAAACCAACGCTCCGTTTTTGTATCAATATCATTTAGCACAACTTGTAGTTCTTCGGCTTTGGCAGAAATATCCTTATCGGCTATGCTGCCGTTACTAAACTGCGCTTCTATATCGGCTTTTTTGCGTTCCAGTTCCTTTATGTCTTTTTCTATTTTGTCAAATTCCTTTTGTTCATTGTAGGTAAGCCCGGCTTTAACGCGGTTCTGTTTCCAGTTCTTTTTGTCGGCGGCGTCTGCTTTTTTATCCTCTTTATCGGCGGGTTCCGCGCTTTCCTCATAGCTGCGCCAGTCGCTGTAATTACCGGGGAAATCTTCAATTTCGCCATCGCCTCTAAAAACAAACATGTGGTCTACAATTTTGTCCATAAAGTAACGGTCGTGGCTTACCACAAGCAAACAACCCGGGTAGTCTATCAGGAATTGCTCCAGCACATTTAGCGTTACAATATCAAGGTCGTTTGTAGGCTCATCCAAAATCAGGAAGTTAGGATTTTGTATCAGCACTGTACACAGGTACAAGCGTTTTAGTTCGCCACCGCTTAGTTTTTCTACAAAGTCGTATTGCTTTTTACGGTCAAACAAAAACTTCTCTAACAACTGCGCCGCCGATAGCATCCTGCCCTTTGCCAGCGGAATGTATTCGCCAAACTCCTCTATAATCTCCATAACCTTTTGCGCAGGTTTCGGGTTGCTTCCGCTATGGGTATAGTAGCCCACCTTTATGGTTTCGCCTATGGTAACCTTGCCGCTGTCTGGCTCCATGGTTTGTGTAAGCAGGTTTAGGAAGGTACTCTTACCTGTACCGTTTTTGCCAATAATACCTATACGCTCACCACGTTTAAAGCCGTAGGTAAAGCCGTCTACAATTTTTTTATCGCCAAATGCTTTGGTAAGGTTGTGCAGCTCTATAACCTTGCTGCCCATACGCTCCATGTTTATTTCCAGCTCTATTTGCTGCTCCTTGCGGCGGCTGTGGGCTTTTTCCTTAATTACATAAAAATCGTCCTGGCGGCTTTTGCTTTTGGTAGTACGTGCCTTTGGCTGGCGTCGCATCCATTCCAGCTCCTTTACAAACAGGTTTTTCGCCTTGTCTATACTGGCGTTTTCGGCGGCTATGCGTTCTTCCTTCTTTTGCAGGTAGTAGCTGTAGTTGCCCTTATACTGGTACAGTTTACCATTTTCAAGTTCTATGATTTCATTACACACACGCTCCAGGAAAAAGCGGTCGTGGGTAACCATAAACAGTGTCATGTTTTCTTTGGCAAAATAATTCTCCAGCCACTCAATCATTTCCAGGTCAAGGTGGTTGGTAGGCTCATCCAGGATAAGCAAATCAGGCTTGTTTATCAGGATAATGGCCAGTGCCAGGCGTTTCTTTTGCCCACCCGAAAGGCTTTTTACCTTCAGTTTAAGGTCGTCCAGCTTTAGCTTAAACAGGATTTGCTTGTACTGGGTTTCGAAGTCCCAGGCGTTGTACAGTTCCATTTTTTCAAATGCCTTTTGGTACGCCTCCTCATTTTCGGGGTTTTCCAGGGCTTTTTCGTACTGCTGTATTACGCGTAGTATATCGCTGTCGCTGGCAAAAATACTTTCCTCTATGGTAAGTTCAGGCTGCAGTTTAGGCTCCTGGCTCAGGAACGCCATTTTAATATCTTTTCGCATAACCACCTGCCCGCTATCGGGCTGGTCTTCGCCGGTAATTATTTTAAGGATAGAGGTTTTTCCGGTACCGTTTTTGGCTACAAAAGCTATCTTCTGGTCTTTGTTAATACCAAACGAAAGGTTTTCAAAAAGGGTACGCTCGCCAAACGACTTGGCTATATTTTCTACTGAAAGGTAATTCACAGTTACAAAGTTTTGTGCAAAAATAGGGTTTTAATTGTATTCGCCACGAATTACACGAATTAGTACCGATGTTCAAAGCTTCGGAGAAGCGATATACCTGTAGAAAAAAAACATGGTCGTTATAATATGTCGCTCCTACGGAGCTTTAGGGTGCAAATTAATTATTTCTACAGATATGGCATCCCTACGGGATTTTAGTTTGCCACGAATTGCACGAATTTATACGAATTTTCAAAGCTTCGTAGAAGCGGCATATTTGTAGCAAAACAATGCGGACGGGTTTATGAGCCCTGTAGGGGCGGTATATCTATGGCATCCCTACGGGATTTTTGTTTGCCACGAATTACACGAATTAGCACGAATTTTTAAAGCTTCCTAGAACCGGCATATCTGTAGCAAAACAATGCCGACGGGTTTATGAGCCCTGTAGGGGCGGTATATCTGTAATACCCCTACGGTATTTTTGTTTGCCACAAATTACACGAATTAGCACCAATGTTTTGTATTTTTACCGCAAACCATTTTTATGAAATCTACCCCGTTTTACACCAAGCTGGCACACATAAGCATAAGCATACTGGCTATAGGCTACATAGCGGTAATAGGCAAAAGCATATTAGCTCCCCTTATTATTGCCCTATTGTTCGCCTTGCTGTTAATGCCATTTGCATCGTTTCTTGAGCGAAAACTGAGGTTTCCCCGTGCGATGGCGGCCTTTATGGTACTACTGGTACTTATAAGCGGCGTGGCGGGGCTTATGGTATTGCTGGGCAGCCAGTTATCTGACTTCGCACGGGAACTCCCTGCGTTTGAAAAACAACTCATGTTATCTTTAGACGACCTGCAACACTGGATTTCGCGCTCCTTTAACATCAACAACCGCCAGCAGGCAGCCTACATCAACCAAACTGCCGAAACCGCCCTGGGGCACGGTACAGAACTTATAGGCACTACGCTGGTATCGTTGTCGTCGTCGTTACTGTTTATGGTATTTATATTTTTATATACGTTTTTCCTACTGCTGCACAGGGGGTTACTGCTGCGTTTTATAGTGGCGTTGTTTCATGACAGCCATAGCCCTATAGTGTATGAAGTGGTAGAACGTGTGCAATACATTATACGTAAATACATAGTGGGGCTATTGCTGCAAATGGCTATTGTGGCCACACTTACCTGCACGGCCTTTGTGCTGCTGGGAATAAAGTATGCCTTTTTACTGGGGCTGCTTACGGGTATACTTAATGTAGTGCCTTACGTGGGCATATTTATATCGCTGGTATTGTCTATGGTGGTAACGTTTGCCACCGGAGATACCGCCCACGTATTGTTTGTGCTGGCGGCCATTGTGGTTATACACCTCGTAGACGGAAATTATATAATGCCAAAAATTGTGGGCAGTAAGGTAAAGCTTAATACCCTTACGGCTGTGTTAGCCCTTGTGGTGGGCGAAATGCTTTGGGGTATTACGGGCATGGTACTCGCCATACCGGTTATAGCCATAGCCAAGGTAATTTTTGACCGCGTAGAAGGCCTTAAACCCTGGGGTATGGTACTTGGCGAAGACGAGGTGGCAAATGCCCAACCCGAAGTACCCGCCGATGAGGAGTTGCCTCCGCTGGACTAACAATTATTACGTTAAACTTTTTCCCCGTTCCCACTTTTCTAAGGCATCAATTCCATGAATGTGCGCCGGTTTTTGAATTAGTGGAAATTGGTGAAATTTGTGTCTCAGGTTTTGGAACGAAATCTTCTTCCGGAAATCCATGCTGCAAAGTTAGTGTACCCGATTAGTTGGTGTACTGAACGCGCTCCTTCAGTAAAACTGTAAAGTACTATACATGCCCTGCGGAATATCTTTTTTGGGTTGCGATTTCGTATTTTGTTGTTTTTAAGTATTTTGACGAAAACAGGTGTGGTGTTATACCGTTTAATTTCCACTAAAAACTGAAAAATTTTTATACCAATTGCGGAAGAATAGGTTTTTGCAACATTGCTATAGCTATTTCAGTGTCGTAAATGTTAAATTTTACAGGTAGCTCAGCCACCATTTTTTGTGAGTGGATTTATAGCGGTCGTACCATCGGCACGGGAAGTAGCAAATGAAAATTACAAGCACCCAAACCCCGTACACACCCGCCAGGTTAAACCCGAAATCCTGCTCCGGACGGAAGGCAAACATTTGCGGTAAGGTATTAAGCTGGTTCCACGTGAACCCTTGGGCAAAGTATAGCGCAACACACAGTAAATGAATTACATAGATGTGAAGCAGGTAATAGAAAAACGGCACCCTGCCGAAAGTATTCATTATGGCTGAAAATTTCCTAACCCTCTGTTTTTCAAGTAACGCCAATAGTATGAGCGCAGGCCCAAGGGTAATGCAGGCGTACAGCAATGAAGGTGGGTACTTGGTAACATTTATATAAGACAGCACGGTATACATAAAAGACGATTGGCTCTGCCACATTTTAGGGTCGCCATAGCCGTTAAAAAACCGAAGTATAATGAATACCGCTATCAGGCTTATACCGCTGTAAATTAAAAGTTTACTTCTTTTTTCTGCGCTGTATTCTGATTGGTTGTACCAGCGTCCGGCCCCATACCCCAGGAGCATTATACCAGTCCACGGTAGCACGGCATAGGCACACATAATCTTTATCCCGGCAATTTCTTGCAGGCTGAAATCAGTCATTATCAGAAAACAGGATGCGGTTTTAAGTGTTTCGTTTTCAGGTATGTAAATGTCGGCAATGTTGTGTAACAGCGTTATGCCTATGCCCAGGCTTACTGCCGCCCAATACGGAAACCGCGTTATCACCGAAAGCAGCATCATACTACAACCAATAGCCCAAATTACCTGTAAAAACATAAAGTTGAAATAGGGGTTAAAACTCCACCCGAAATTTACAATGGTAATTTCCATGATTACAAGCCACAATCCTCTGGTAAATCAGACTATCTCGAGTGCCCGGCCTGATTGTCGTAACCCCTGTAAATAAATGCTGAGCCCCGAAAGGAACACAAAAGTAGGTGCGCAGTAATGGGTTATAAATCTGGTAAAGAACAAAATAGGGGTAGTGGTGGCAAGGTTTGTAGGATCCTGCACAGCAGCGGGTATATGGAAGTAATCGCGGGTATGGTCTAGCGCCATTAAAACCATTATAATACCGCGCATTATATCAATGCTTTGTATGCGTTTGTTTTCTGTTGTCATAACAAATTGGTTATCAAACGCTAAAAGTAGCAAAAAGAATTTTGTTTTTATATATCGGCTATAAGTCGGGGTAGTACGTCTCGCTGTTTATATCACAAATTGTACCGCTAATAATCTGCAATTTTGTCTTGTTAGTCAATATGTTATGTTGTGTTTATGACTTTTTGTCTGCAATAATGACATTTTGACATTTAAAAATGCAGTGGTACACATCTTGTCTATTAGATAAGCGTAAAACAAGATTTCTAACAACATAAAAGTTTAAAACATATGAACCTGATTAAAAGAAACCACAGCAACACTTTTCCTAACGTAATGGACGAATTTTTTAAAGATTGGATGGGCGGAAGCCAGCTTGTAAATAGGGCGGTTCCACCTGTAAACATCAAAGAAGCAGATAGTTATTTCGCGGTAGAGCTTGTTGCGCCGGGACTTAAAAAGGAAGATTTTAATATTGAGGTAGAAAACGGCCTGCTAACGATTTCCAGCGAAACGAAAGCAGAAAAAATGCAGGAAGAAGGCAAATATACCCGCAGGGAGTACACCCACACTTCGTTTAAGAGGGCATTTACATTGCCTGAAACCGTAAATGAGGATGGTATAGACGCCAACTATGCCGATGGTATACTTACCCTTACCTTACCTAAAAAAGAAGAAGCACAACCTAAAGCTAAAAGGTTGATACAGATTTCATAATGATGATTGGTTGATTTGGTTTGATAAAAGCGCTCCCGGTACTTTTCGGGGGCGCTTTTTGTATGTTTAAGCCACTAAAGGCTCGCTATTTGTTTCGGTATATTTAATGTAAAACGCTGATTTTATAACCATTGCAGATATTACCAGGCATACTCCGGTTACAACAGCGTGTAGTGCCATAATCATAAATATCGGTTGGGTTGCGGTTATCTCGGCGTACAGGTTGTACCCTGCTATGGCGCCAATAAGCAGAACGGGGATTAATACAAGCAGCCTCATAATGTTTTGATTTTTAAATTACTGAGTGCAAGTTCCGTTTTTTTAATCCTAATTTTTGCCAACCCCTTCATAATAAACAGTTAAAAGCCCGTTTATGTTTTTGTAATGCACGCCTTACGGCAACGGTGAAAATATTTTGTATTTTAGGGCTTATGAAACTGTGTGAGTACAAGAAGTTAAATGACGAGGAACAGTACCGTGTGTTGTGGGCACACGGAGAGCTTATTGATGCCTGCATTGAAGGACATGTGCGCAAGCTTTTATATGCCATAGATGGCTTTTATGTAGAGCTTTGGTGCCACGTGCTTACTAACAAAGTGTTATGGCGGTTGAGTTTTAAGCAGGGAAAGTTACTGGAAAAATACCTTGATAAATATCCGGTAGACCGCCTGCTGGATTTCAGTGTTTAGTAGTGGTTGTCTGCTGTTAATATGTTCGCTGTTTTAAGTACATTGTGTTGCTTTTCAGTAAGTAGAGTTTATGAACCACTGTTTTTAAGGGAGTTAATAACACGTTTATAATAGTCGGTCTTATCTTTAAAGCCGTCTATTCTTACCGTTTCTATTTCGCTTATGCGCATCATTTCCAGCTTGTGGCGCGACCGTTCTTCGTATGCCGCCGGGTAGTAATAGTATATTTTGTTGGTTACCGGTATTTTACCCCGTGCTATTAAACGCGCTCTGTAGCTTATAAGCCACCACAGGTGCATTTCTACAAAGTCCAGGTTAAGCCCCATAATGTGCAAATCATGGGTAAAAAAGAAATCGACCCAACTATGGTGTGCTACGCTTCCTTTTTTCAATCTTAAGTCCAGTCGCGAAAAGTTTTTGTACTTATAGGTTTTTTGTGTTCCCGTGGCCACGTAGTTGCGCATGGTTTGCAGGTAGCCGCCGTAGTGTTCGTAACCCAGTGTTATAGAGCCCGGTAGTGTTTGGCTGCCGTGAATGTGCCATATTTTATGGCTTTCCATGTTGTGGTGCCTAAACATACTGTAAATATTTTCCTGCACTACGCCCTGGTTTTTACAGCTCTTTTCTTCAAAACCCAGCGTTTTCTCAAAGCAAAGATCGTAGTTTGTGGTCAGTATATTCGGTATACCTAAATCAAGTATCCTGTTGTGCAGTTCGTTAGGAACCATATTTCGCGTTTGCGATGCTATGAGTGTTTTAATGCGCATTTCGGGAGCGCTCTGTTTCTTTACCGCATTTAGGTAAATTTCCTCATACAGCATGGGGAACGGCTTGTTCTCTGTATTTATAGGAGGGTAGGCATCGGCATATTCAATAAGGCCTTTAATAAGGTTGGCCCAGGAATAATTCCCCGTAGTGTTATTTATATCGTTGCCTACCAGCAGTGCTTTGTTCATTATTCGATTGGTTATAGTGGTTAAAGGTATTTATTCTGCCCAACTTTCACAACAGCTTCTTAAAGCGCTTCGTTATTAGTAGCCAAAGCTTTACCTTTATTTGTAGTAATTTAAAGAATAGTGCTATGGATTTTAATGCGCTTATCCAGAAAGTAATGCCTGCCTTTGCAGATGTACGTGCTGATATAGAACGGCTTAAACAAGCAAACCCGGGTGTGTACGGACATAACCTTGCAAAAATATACCGCGCGCAAATCCGTAGAAAATACACCTCGGTAGGGGTGGTTAGTGCATTACCGGGCGTAATACCGGGATTAGGCACGGTAACCCAAGTGGTTATAGAGGCGGGGGCCATATCGGCAGATGTATTGCTTATGCTACGATGGATGGCTGCGCTGTGCTACGGAACAGGCCTGATTTACGGGCAGGATACCGAAGAGGATTTTGACGACCGGTTTACCGTAGTGCTTGGTTTGTGGAGCGGGGTAGTGGTACCCGAAAAAGCGTTGGTTACCGCGGGCGAACGCATTACCGTAAAGCATTTTGACCAACATATTACAGACCGTATACGTAACCGCATGAACCAAAAAATAGGTAGGAAACTGGTAACCAAATACGGCTCTAAACGCGGCGGGGTAGCGCTTGGTACGCTTATTCCGTTTGGGGTGGGTGCTGCTGTGGGCGGTACGTTTAACTACGTTACCATGTCGCGCTTTGGCAAAGCAGCAGAACAATACTTTAGGGACGAAAATATTAATTATTCGGTTGAAGAATAAAAAAATATTCCCGGTAAACGTTTGCTTACCGGGAATAACTTAATAAGCAGTACCACTGCTTAATTTTTTCCTTCTATGTATTCTTTAAATCCTTCAACATCTTTAAGGATCATTTTTTCAAATACGGGGTTTAGCAGTTTGGCTACCGCTTCGCCTGCTTTACCCAGTGGCGCGTGGTACGATATGGTTACATCCACTTCGGTAGTGTGCTCATCTAACTCTGTAAACCTTACTTTACCTGCATTGTGCACATCGGCTCCCGGGAGCGAATGCCAGCTTAGCAGTTTGTTGGTTTCATCCATAAGTATTTCGGCACGCCATGTAGCGCTGGCTCCGGGTATGCCCGATAGTTTTGCTGTCCATTCAGAGGTGTAGTTGTCTATAGGCACCACTTTTTCTAAATGCGTCATAAACTGCGGAAGGTTTTCCAGGTTTGTCCAGGCTTCATATACGCGGTCTACAGGCTTGTTAACGGTAATGCGGGTACGTATGTTTACATTTTTACCCGATAGCGTTTTGCTGTTTTCTAACGCTGCGTAAGCGGGGCAGTAGCCCGTAATCCCACGGAACAGCATGGTACCGCCTGTAATGCCTTCGGCTACTTTTGCCTTGTCGTCTTTTTTAAGGGCGCGGTACAGCAGGTAGCCGCCAGCCATTACCATAAGGATGCGTTCGGTAGTACTTACGTTAGTGCGCAGCCCTGGTATTATACCTTTTTTGTGTTTGTGCAGGTAGTTATCCGCTTCGTCTGCATTGCTTACCGAAGCATAACGGTTAGGGTCTGTGCCCGATTGGTCGTACCTGCTGTAATTTCGTTTGCTGTTGTCTCTTGTAATTCCCATAATTGTTGTTTTTTAAGGTTTTACCTAAAATTACAACCTATTTACGGGCATCTGTGGTAATGTTGTGGTAAAGTATTCTTAAGGGTATTATAATTGATTTTTTCAGTAAACCAAGATCAGCACATTAAACGTTATTCAGCGTCATCTGAAAAACGCCGGGTTAGTGTGTACACTGTAACAGGTTTATATTCAACTTTTTCTACCGAATTACCGTACCCGGAATTTTCCCTTGAAAAGGGCATATCAATATCTTGTATGGTAAGCTTAAAGTTATCGTTTTGGTATTCTTTTGCCCCCGAATCAGAAATTAAGGTAAAACGGTATTTTGCAATGTCTCGTTTAAACAGGTTTTGGTCTACAGTATTATTTATAAACTGGGCCCCACGCTGGTGTACAACAATACTCTGTATTTTCATTTTATTAATATACTGGTAGTTTATGCCGTATTCGTCGGGCTTCATGTACCACTCAAGGTTTACTGAGTTTAAGTAGTCCTGTATGCGCTTACCTTTCGGCAACTTCATTACTTCCATAAGGTCATGAAGCTGTAAGGGCCTGTTTTTAAAGCCGCTGTACTTGGTCATTTCGTCATCGGTAAGTAATAGGCGTATGATTTCAGGATGTTTCGGCATAAAGCGCAGGCCTACCACCTGGTCTTTAGAAAAATTATCAAAATTACTTTTTGGTATGTACGCTACAGCCTCATAACTTTTGTCGTTTTCATCGTAAAACTTAACAAAAATACGCGCTTCAGATACGCTAAGCAGTTCTGATTTACCATCAACCACCGTACCTATCGCAAATATGCCGTGCTTATCTAATTCCTGGGCCACGGCGGCTTTGTTATGCTTATTGATAAAAATCCCGTACCCTATGGCAAATACCGCGCAAATAACTGCCATTAACACCTGGCGTTGCCTGATTTGGGCAGTTGTGATTTCCCTGTCTTTTATAATCCAGGCGTTAAGCGCCATGGCTAAAAATGCCGTGGTACACGCTGCGCCTGCAAACGTGAAAATCCCTGAAAACTGGTGGAAGACAAAAACATTAATACTAAAAATAAAAAATAGCGCCGAACAAAGGGCTATACCCGGATAGATAATTCTGTTTTGCATGTTACTTGGTCAATTTGTGGCGAATATACTAAAATATCTAAAAAACAAATTGCCGGAGGCCTTTTATGGCGCCCGGAAACTGCACGTAAAAAATATTTGAGTTAGTTTAAAATGCTATTCTATACGGTTTAC
>JAAXJD010000014.1:0-15714 GCA_012270005.1 Flavobacterium sp.
CAAAGCGGAGCCCTGTGCTTCGGTTGCGGTAAGTGTACTGCCGGCCTCTCCCCGGCGGTATTTATCCAACTTCGATTGGTCTGAAATCATCATTACCATAAACTGAGACATTGCTTTCAGCATATTTTCTGTGGTAATGCCCGTTTCCGGGAACGCATCGGCAAACATTTTTTTGTACCCTGCATCGCCCTTCATCATGGCAAGTATGGCATTTAGGTCGCCATGCATTTCTATTTCGCTGGTCAGCGGAATAAGCGGCTGTAGATCGAGGTGCGTAGTAACGCCATCCCACATGTACGAACTCAGGAACGCCATGTTTTGCACTGCAGGAGCATTACGTGTACCTTCGCGGTTATCTACCCCGTGGCTTACCGTGTGCCCGTGGTGTGTAAAGGCACCTGCCTGTTCATGGCAAAAAGCACAGCTAACCAACCCGTCTGAACTCAGCCTGCCGTCGTAAAACAGCTTCCTGCCCAGCTCAAAGCCCTTTTCGGTAATGGGGTTATTTGTAAAATCATACGTCATTGCCGGGAAGTTAGCCGGCTGGCGCACAGCAAGGGGTTTATTGGTATAACCTTCGCTATCGTTATTACAACTGGCAAAAGCCAGCGGCAACAATGCCAAAAAGTAATGTAATTTCATAGATACCGTACCTTAGTTGTTATGTACTTCGCTTACGCTGAAAGCGCCTTCCATGTTGTGGGTAACCACAGGTGCCATAGCACCTCCCATTATGGTGGCTCCGGTGCCCTGGTCGTCTATCTGGGTAAGGTTTATTTTGGTAGCGCCGTCTATGATTTTACTAACATCTGTAGCTAGATGTATACCGGGTGTTTGCCCTTTGCGCACCTGAAGCGTTTGCGGCAGGGTAAGTGTTACCGTGCCATAGTTGTCATCAGTAGACGTTTTTCCGGTATGTATAGAAAATGGCAGCGCATCGGCTACGTTTTCAGACGAGTAAGTGCCGTCATAGGCTATAAACTTATAGCCTGCACTCCAGCTCCACAGCATTTCTTCGGCCTGGGCAGCGGCAAGAAAATCGCCCTGGCCGGCAGCACCCAGGTTAAACTGTGCCTGGTCTACCCCTATGCCAAAATTTATTTTAGTGTAATCACCCACCGGAATATCGGCAAGGCTAATACCCAGGGGCGCTCGCTTAGAGTGGCTTACAATAAAATAGCTTTTGCTTTTAGGGTAGGTGTACACCGTACCGTCTGCCCTTGTAAGGCTTATGTTGCTTACAATGTATTTAATACTACCCACGGTAATATGCTCATTAAGGCTGGTGGTATATTCCTGCCCTAAAATAAGCGCATCAGTACCGTATTTATGAGCAAATTCTACTGACACCGCAGCAGTATCCTGCGTAGTGTTTGCCGGGGCATCGTCATTATTGCAAGAGGTAAGGAACAGTGTCGGAACGGCTACAAAGGACAGTATTGCTAAACGTATTTTCATAGTGTTATTTATTGTTGGTTGCAAAATTTACAATATTGTACAACGAATTTGGAAAAACAATCTCAAATAAACAAATAAACTTTAAAATCTGTACATTTTTATCCAAATCAGCACGGTATATAACAAAAAAAGAGCGTTTGGTATAAACGCCCTCTTTGCTTTGTATGTACGATATTTTATAAGCTGTAGTTCAGGTTGATGCTCCAGCGGTAGTTAGCCTCTACCTTACCCCCTGTAAGGTTTTGAGATATGGGCAGCATGGCGTTTACGCCTATAGAAAAGTTGTTCCTGCCGGCTTCAAGCCCTGCTTTGGCAAAAATAATATCGCCCTTGGTATTGGCCACATCTTCGCCATACTGCCTGTTAGTAGCATACACTTCGCCTGCCACGCCTGCCTGCGGCACTACGGTATACTTACCGGCCTTAGCCATGTAAAATGCTGTGGCAGCATAATTAAACTGGTTGCCAAACTGGTAATACTTACGGTTCTCGGTTTTGTAAATATAGGTAGCCATAGCGTTTACACCAATATCTTTACGACGGATAACATATTCGGCTACAGCCAAATAATCCCAACTGCCGGTACCCAATTGGAAACTAGGGTTTACACTGCCGTTGTTGTTAGCATTATACTTTCCGGTAGGTGCCTTAACCCCACCGCCCACATGCAGGGTGTGGGAATAAGCGGCGCTGTCTTTCTTAGTAGTAAAAAGTTGGTAAAGCCCCATTACGGTAACATCGCCCAGGCCATCTATGCTTTGCGTCCCCGTAGTAAGGTTGCGGTTGAAGAAATGGTACGGCAACTGCGCCGATAACTGAAAACGCTTGCCCAGCGGAATACGCGACCACACCTGCACGGTATTAAAATTTTCGTCTACCCATGGCGAGTTGTTAAAAATACCGTCGCGGCTGGTATAGCTTTGGTAAAAGTAGCGCAGCCCCACAAAGTTGTTGTCTATCATAGAACTGAAGCCCATACCTCCGCCACTTGCCGAACAGCCACAGGCATCGCAGTCGTCATAATCAAAGGCGTGTACAAACTTATTAAAATCAGGTGGTGGGGTGCCTGCTGCCATGCCACGGTACGAAACCAGTGCCAGCAACAGTAATATAATAATATTAAAGTTTTTCATTATTGAAATTCGCTAAAGGATTTATCGGTTATAAAGGTTTCGTCGGTAAGGGTGTTGAGAAACGCTATTATAGCCGTTTTTTCATCTTCGGTAAGGGCTATGCCCCGGGTGCCATCGGCGTGGCGCAGCAGCGGATCGAGCGTAGGGCTGTCTGAAACACCCGTGGCGTAATAATTTAACACCGATTGTAATGTACCAAAACGCCCGTCGTGCATGTAGGGTGCTGTAAGTGCTACGTTCCTTAAGCTGGGCACCCTGAACTTATAATAGTCTGCTGCCAGCTCTGTAATCTTGTACCGGCCCACATCATTTACCTGCGGGTTTACCGGCAGGCCGTTGTTACGGAACGATCCATCGGTTTGTAAATCTGTGGCGTGGCACGTGGCGCACTTCTGGTTAAACAACGCGTAGCCCTGTAACTCCTCGGCTGTAAGGGTGCCCCCGGCTTCGCCGCGGCGGTATTTATCAAACCTGGAATCGTCTGAAACCATCATTATCATAAACTGCGACAGGGATTTAAGCATATTTTCTACGCTTACCCCTGACTGCGGATATGCCTGTGCAAAGAGCCTTTGGTACTGGGCATCGGCTTTCATCATGGCAAGGATAGCATTAAGGTCGCCGTGCATTTCCACATCGCTGGTCAGCGGAATAAGCGGCTGTAGGTCAAGGTGTGTAGTAACGCCGTCCCACATATATGAGCTTAAAAACGCCATATTTTGTATAGCAGGGGCATTACGCGTACCCACACGGTTGTCTACGCCGTGGCTTACGGTGTGCCCGTGGTGGGTAAAAGCATTTTCCTGTATATGGCAAAACGCGCAGCTTACCAGCCCGTCTGAACTCAGCCTGCCGTCGTAAAACAGTTTCCTGCCCAGTTCAAAGCCCTTTTGTGTTACCGGGTTATTGGTAAAATCATAGGTCATGGCAGGGAAGTTAGAAGGCTTTTTAACCACCAGTTCCAGGTTTTCGTAGTCGCTGTCACTGCTGCCCCCGCAGCTTACCAGCAGGGGCAGTAATGCAGCTATGGTATATAAAAACTTCATACCGGGTGGGTATTAGTCGTTATGCACGTGGTCTACCCTAAACGACTCTTTTACGTTAGCCGTAATGAGCGGTAACTGGCTGCCTCCCATAATCATGGCACCCATACCCATGCTGTTAGCTGCGCTAAGGTTAATTTTGTTAGTACCGTCTACAAACTTGGCTACGTCTGTAATAATATGGATGTCTGGTGCTATGGTTTTGCGCACTTTAGCGCTTGTAGGCAGGTTAAGGGTAACCTCGGTATAGTTGTAATCCGTACCGGTTTGGCCGGTGTGTACCATGTACGAAGTATCTGTAGTAACGGTAGGCGATGTAAAAGTACCTTCAAACGCTACAAACTTATAACCCGCGCTCCAGCTCCATAGCATACCTTCGCTCTGTGCAAGGGCAAGGAAGTCGCCCTGGCCCTGGGCACCAAGGTCAAACTGGGCTTTATCTACCCCTACGCCAAATTTTATTTTGGTGTAATCACCCGCAGGCACGTTACTAAGTTCCAGCACGTGGGTATTAGTATCGGCTTCGTTTACAATAAAGTAGCTTTGGCTTTTAGGGTAAGTAAAAGTAGTACCATCTGCCTTGGTAAGCACCATGTTGCTTATAATGTATTTAACGGTGCTCACTTTAAGTACCTCGTTCTGAGAGTTGGCAGCATTGGCTACGCCCAGTATAAGGTCGTTATCGCCAAAGGCGTTGTCAAACTCCACACCCAGCGAACCGGTGCCGCTAACGTCGGTTACAGTATCGTCTTTATCGCATGAAGTCATAGAAAGTGCCGACACAGCCAGTGCCGAAAATAGTATAGAACGGAATTTCATCTTTTTTGTAATGTTTATAAAAGTTATTGCTGAATAAAAATTTGGGGTACAGATATGCAGCACAACAGCATGCGCCGTTGACCGAAAGCCGTACGTAACCAGCCCTGCCCTGATATGGGAGCATGAGATGGGAATTAAAAATTTTTATGCTGCAATGAGCGGGGGATGAAATACCGCGTATCCGGCAAGGTGCGAATACAGGTTTTTATAAACTGGAAGTTTTTTGTTTGATACTTGTACTACCGGTATGCTAAATGCTATTTCGGCAAACGACTGAAAAAATAACACCTCCGCTTCGGCATGGCCTGATTTTTTTTCAGAAACCGGCTTGTCTTGCTCGGCAGTCTTGGCAAGCTCTTTCATAAGGTGACACTTACCGTTACAGTGTAGTTTCGGTTTTGCCTTGTTTTCGCAGAGTACCGTGGCTATGTAGTTGTAATTAACAGCATACTCCAGCACGGGCAGTACAGGCCGCGCTATCATAAAGAATACTATTACAAATACAAGATTTTTCACGCCTGCAAAGGTAATGGCCATTTGTTAAAATAAAGTAATTTTTGTCACATTATTAAACTTTTTTTGTAAACCACAGTCTTACAGGTATAAACTTTAAATTGATACACTATGAAAACGTGGATTTTAGCAGCTACCCTGCTGGCAGGCGTAACCCTGGCAGCACAAACACCAGACCCGCAACCTATGCCTGCCGGCAAACCAAGGGCAGAACGCCCCATGAAAGAACGCCCTTCGGCACAGCAGCGCGCGTCTATACACACTAAAGAGCTTACCCTGGCACTGGACCTTACCGACAAACAGGCAAAAGATGCAGAACCGTTGCTATTAGCAGCAGAGCTCAAGAAAGATGAATTTATGAAAAAACGCGAGGAAAACAGGGCGAAAGGTATAAAACCTACCGCAGAAGAACGCGGACAAATGAGGGCTGCATTGCTGGACGAGAAAATAAAGCTGAAACGCGACCTTAAAAAAATACTTACTGCAGACCAGTATAAAAAATACGAGGAAAAACTTGAAGCTAAGAACGTTAGAAAAGACAAACCTCAACTTGGCCGTTTTGTAAGGAAACAGAAATAAAGCGTGTTAAAGTTTTGTGTAATCTGGCAAAATGAGTAGTTTTGAAAAGTTAAACACTAAACAAAACTATAATATCATGAAAAAAATAATTGCTCTGTCTGCCATTTTAACGCTTGGCTTAGGTTTTACTGCAAGTGCCCAGCAAAAAAAGGCGGTTAAACAAACCGTAAAAACTGCAACAGCTACGCTCCCTGTATCAGACGCTGAAATAACAGCAGCTGCCAAGAAAAATGTAAACTCCCTTAACAAGGTAATTGCACTTACAGATAACGATAAGCAGATGTATCAGGGGCTATTTGAAACCAAATACAGAATGCTACAGCAAGCAGCTAAAAACGGCAACAGCACTGCAGAGAGAGAATCAGTATACACCAGCATAGATGCTAAACTAAGGGCTTCTTTAAACGCAGGCCAAATGGCGAAATTAGACGCTAAACCTGCACTGCTAAAAGAGCTTACCCACTAGTACATATTATACCTTAATAAAGCAATCCCCACCTATTATAGGCGGGGATTGTTGTTTTTATAGAAACCCATCAGGGTCTGGAGCCGTATCAGTTCGTACTATGTTTCGGCCTTCCCTAACCGGTGATCGCTGCACACTCATGGGGTGTGCCTGGTTTTCCTCGGATATATCCGTGGCACTGGCCTTTGGTGCCGGTTTTGGAAAACTGGCCAGCTCAGCAGGGTTTACAATAGCCGGATCTGTATACGGCAACGTAGTGTCGGGGGTAAGGTTTCTTACTTCGTCAAGGCGCCTGTTATATTCTTCAGCAGACATCCTTTTGTTTTGGTTTGATTCCATAACAGTATAATTTTTATGGTTTTACTTCACGTTTGTAGTATAAAGTTACGCCATAAGTGTGTTAAGCTGTTTGTAATTAACGCGTGGTTAACAGGCACATGGCAATGCACTTTGTCGACACAATTCTGCATTTTAACGTTTTGTTAACGCTTTTTAGCGAATATACCGGGCTAGTTGTTAAGTTTGGTCAACAAACAAAAACAACCGCCGTTACCATGAAAAAAATTACATCTATATTCGCTCTGCTATTGCTCTTTGCCTCATGCAGTACAGACGACGACAGTCTGCAAACTGATACCGCTGTAACGGCAAAGAAAAGCACGTTTGATGCACAACCTATAATCACATCGCCTAAACCTCCTAAATATACTTTTGCTTGTTGGTCTAACCCTACAGCGCATTATGATAATGTAGGTTCGTTTGCCTCTCCTAAGTGGGGATTTATTGCTGATATTCCTCAAGGCATAGCACCAGACGGGCTATATAAAGTGACCTTGCAAATACAGCAAATAGAACCCGAAAACCTGGAGGTGGGTATAGGAAGTATAATTAGCTATACAGATAACATTGTATATAATAACGTTACCGTAACACCGCCCTCTGTGGCACGTTACCCATATCAGTTAATGCTTTATTACCGCTGGAGGCTTGTGGTTTCTCAAGTGAGTTTTAAAGATTATTCTACCATCATTTGTAGCCAGTCGACCCCGTGGTACGATACACCACTGGGCTAACTATACTAGCTAAATATTACTAAACACCAAACCGCCGCAGCAATGTGGCGGTTTGCTTTTTTAGCCGTAAACACTTCAACGATAATAATATATGTTTCAACGTTTTATTGCGTTTTTTATTTACAGAATAACTTTAACCCCTTACATTTGGTATCATAAAGGGGATTTTTCATTTACGAGACTAACTGATTTTAAGACAGAAGCCGTCGTGGTGCAAGCCACGGCGGTATTTTGTTTATAATAACTTTAAGTATTTTATAGTTATCTTTATACTATGATTAAAACTGCACACATGCGCCTTATTATTCCCTGCATTATTGCCATAGGATTTTATAACTGCGGAAACCAACAACCGGCCGGCAAAAGCCTTACCCCAAAAGAAATCAGTAAACTGAAGCTAAAAGAAATTTCGGGGCTGGAGTATGTAAACAATACCCTGTGGGGCATTGAAGACAGCGGCAACGAAAATGCCCTGTACAAAATAGACCCGCAAACCGGCACACATACCGCCTATGTGGTAGATGCCCCTAATACCGACTGGGAAGATATTACCGCAGATGCACAGGGCAACCTGTACATAGCCGATACCGGTAATAATGACAACGACAGGCGAAACCTGAGCATAATAAAGGTGAACCCGCAAGATCCCTCTAAAGTAGTACAGACTACTACATTTTACTACCCGGAGCAAAAGGATTTTCCGGCAAAGAAGGCCGACAGGAATTTTGATTGTGAAGGGATGCTGGAGCACAACGGCTATTTTTACCTGTTTAGTAAAAACCGCTGCTTTAACAGCGATGGCACGGTACTGATACATAAAGTGCCCAACAAACCGGGCAACTTTGCCGCAGAAAAAGTGGGCAGTTTTATTAGCTGCGATAACTTTAGGCGATGCGCCATTGCCGGAGCCGATATAAGCCCTGACGGCAAAACCGTAGCCCTTATAAGCGGTGACAAGCTATGGCTTATAACCAACTTTACCGGCGATGATTTTGCCAAAGGCACCCTGACACCCTACGATTTAGGCGAAGTAACCCAAAAGGAAAGTGTATGCTTTACAGACAACAAAACCCTCTACATAGCCGACGAAAAATCTAAAAAGGAGGGCGGCAAGCTATATACCATAAATCTTAAGTAAACCGCCACGTATATAAATACAAAAACGGCGTTTGTGTAATAGCACAAACGCCGTTTTTGTATTGTTACCCAGCTCTTATAAGCCCAGCGAAAAGCCAAAGGTAAACCTGCCGCCATCTTGCCCGCGGAAATAGTTTACCCTGCCCGTAACAGCATTCGCCGCATTTACCCAAAAGCCCCCTCCGGCGCTTTGGTGCCACTTGCTGCTTTCTTCGCCGTGCAGCCATACGCGGCCGTAATCATACCCCGCCGAAAAGCCGTATACCAGCGGTACAAAGCTCTTGGTACGTCCCAGGGTATAGCGTAGGTCTGTGGTATGTAAAAAGGCGTCGTTACCGGCAAAACGCTCACGGCGGTATCCCCTTAAATCAGCATCACCACCCAGTGTACTTGCCTGGTAAAACTCGTAGTTATCGTTAAAAATCATTTTTGCCTTAATACCGCTTACCAGCACCAGCCTGTCGTTACGGGTAAGCCTGTGATAAAAGGTAAGTGCGCTTTCGGCATGGGCAAAGTTGCGCTCAAAAACATCCATGCTTGCCTTCCAGCCTCCTTTTACATAAAAAAGCATACCCATGGCAGGCATGGCGGGATTATCATAATTTTCAAACTTATACATACCCTGTACCCCTGCGTACTGCATATGCTCAAACAAGTAAGGGTTTATAGCACCCGGCTGGTTTACATAGCGGTTTACGGTGCCATCTACCTCAATGGTTTCAAAATCAGCTTTCAGTTCCATAAAACTACCGTTTGGTCCCTGCTTAAATATAGAAGGCGACACCCGGAACACCTGCAGCTTTACACGGTTGTAGTTCATGCCTAGTTTATCGTCGTTGTTTACGGTTTCGTTGCCCAGGCCAAAGTAGTTAATACTAAAGTTAGGGCTTGTAAAGCGCGCATCGAGCCCCAGGTTCCATTTACTTACCACGTTCATAACCTTGGCACCATAGGTAAGTTCAAATCCCTGTGTGGCAAAAAAATAGTTGGCCCCAAAGGTATGCTTACGCGAAAACGGCCTGCGGTTAAAGTTATTTACCGTATAGCTGGCTGTAGCCCCCAGTTTCACCCCATCATCAGGGTTAAAACCCGCCATGGGGTATCCTGCCCAAATGTTGTAATCAGGCTTTTTGTAGTCATACATATTGGTTTCGTAATCATCGGTAAGGCGCAGGGCAGCATTCGCGGTATTGTAGGTGTTGTTCTTACTTTTAAAATCGTAAATTTTTACCTTATGCCCATCTTCTACCGTATAGGTGTCGTGGTTTTGCCCGCCTATAAGGCGCAGGGTAATAGGGTGGCTGGCTTTGCCTTTTACTTCAAAGGCATCGTCATCATCAAGGCCATAAATCCAAAGCTCTTTGGTTTCGCTGCGGCGATACCTGTGGTTAAACACCAGCGAATCGCCTTTTTTACCCACATTGTACAGTGCTACCTGCGTTATGCCATCGGGCTGGCGGGTAATTACAAAACGGTCTTTCTTTTCGGTACCCGTAAGCAGTACAGTACGCAGCAATACCTTTCGGTACTCCAGGGCGTATTTTTCCAGCTTATCGCGGCGGCTTTTCAGGCAGCGTTTTATGTTTTCGGTATCATTGTCTATAACCTCTTTAGGCAGCTGTGCAAAAGCACTGTCTATAACAGCATCGGTAAGATGTTGTTTTATATACGCAGCCTGCTCCAGCCATTCTTTTTCGCCGCTTTTTGTTATAAACGATACATCTTGCGTATAGCCTTGTTTTGCCTGCCACTTTACATTGGGTATATCATCGGTATAGTTTTTCATTTTCCTTAGCGCGGGTACTTTCATAAGCAACGAAAGCAATGCACCATCTATCTTAGGGAACGCCTGATCCCTGTCGCGCGGAATGGGGCGGTAATACGTACTGTCGGCAGTTTTAAACTTAGCCCAACGCCATTGATCCGAATGGCGGTCCCAGTCGCCTATGGCCAGGTCAAACAATCGTGCGCGTATGTATGCCTTTTCATCTATTACATTCTTTTTGCTTTTTTCGAGTTTCGCATGCACGTCATCAGAGCCGTCTATGCCATCGGCATTGCCAAAGCTGTCTATTTTGGCAAACTCATCGGTAGGGCGTTCCTCTACCATGTACAGCCCATCGCCATAATCGGCATTGTAATTGCCCAGTGCCGTTTGTTTCGGAATATAATACAGCTCAGGGTTGGTGTGGTAAATACCCACTGCCTCCTCTAAATGGTGAATAATATACGGTGTATAAGGGTGCGCTGTGGTATAAAAATCGAGCAGGAAACGCTCTGTAAACGTACCTTTAAAGTCGTTACCTATGTAGGTTGTTTTAAATGCCGTAGACTGTAAAAACCGCGATGCATCTTTACGCTGGGCGCGCATTACATACTCCTTACCCTCTTTATCCAGCAGGCGTAACGAATTACTTTGGTGCCCGCCACCGGCACGGGTTACCGTTAACCCGCCATGAAGCGTATCCAGCACTGCCACGCGTGCCCTTACCGGGGTGCTGTAGTATTTACGGTAGTGCTCGCCAAACAAAAAGCGGTAAAAGCCTCCGTAGGTAGTTTCATTTTTAGTATAAATGGTAGCCGTGGTATCTTTAGGGAAGTTTGTGGCAAACTGCTGCGTAGCTACCGGCAGTACGGGTTTTTCAAGCAGTTTTTTGGTAAATACTTCCTCCTCACCTGTATCGGTTACTTTGTAGTAATGCACCTTTGCAGTACCGTTTGTAAACACATCGAGCACGGCATAGCCCCTGCCCCCGTACGAAAAATCGTTAGCACCCATGGCACGTGCCGGTTCTTCCTTGCTTGCGGCTCCGCTAATAATTTGCTTTATATTATCTTTTTCAAGGTATTGCAGGTTATGGTCGTGGCCAGATACTACCACCACATTATCCCTGCCCTGTATAAGGGTTTTTATGCGCTTGCTAAGGGTATTGTATTCGCGGCTTTGCAGGTCCTGGTCTATAACCCCGCCGGTACTGCGCAGCAAATTGCCCAGCGAACCCAGTACAGGCAGCGGTATACGCGTGTGCAACGGGAAAATTTCTTTTTCAAACGAAAACTGCCCGCCGTGCGCACCGCCACTCATAAGGGGGTGGTGTATGGCAAGGAGTACCGTTTTGTTTTGGTTTTTATTCAGCAGGCTTTCCAGCTCCAGGAAAAATGCCTCACGGGTTTTAATGTCGCAATCGTCGTTTATGGTAGGATAATTGTCCCAGTTAGCAAAATACCATTGGCTGTCTGCGGTTATAACGGTAATATTATCGGTTACCTCCACACTATTTATGGCGCATCCTTTACCCGGCTGAAATGCCTTTTTGCCCAGCGCAACCGTTACCAGTTTTTCCTGTTCCTTAAGCCCATCGAGCCCATGGTACCAGTCGTGGTTACCGGGTATAAAATAGGTTTTACCGCCAAACAGCCCTGCCAGGGCAATCTGGCTATTTAATGATGCCTCGGCCTCGGCCCTGCCCTTTTTACCTTCCTTTGGCATGCCCAGCGGATATATATTATCGCCCAGGTACAGCAGGGTGGTTTTTTTACCTTCTGTTTTCAGTTTGTTTCCTACCAGCGCCAGTAAGCGTTGCGAATGCGGGCTGTCGGCATAGCCGGCATCTCCTATAAGGTAAAAGCGGTGTGCTGTTACCTCACTGGTGCTTGTGCTGTCTTTACCTTTAAGCAGTACAGCGTTTTTGCCATACTGTTCGTGCCGGGTAGCGCAGCCAAAAACGGCAAGTGCAGCCGCCACGGTAGCCATTCTGCTAATATTTTTTGAAAGCCTACTGCTGTGCGGAAAGATTTTCATAATTTGGTAGTATCAATAATTTATGCCAAATGGACATTGTTTCTAAAGCGGAAAACCACGTATTCCACCTATTCAAAGATAGGCTTTATCCTGATTATTTTTACCATAATGTTAGCCTTACTTTGCTCGTGGTGCGCGCTGCCGAAACCATAGCCCGTGCGGAAGAGGTAGATACCGATACCCTTGAAGCACTGATGCTTGCGGCATGGCTGCACGACAGCGGTTATATAGATGGCGCAGAAAACCACGAAAAACGCGGCGCAGAAATCGCAGAAAATTTCCTGAAGGGGCATAATTATGACACCGATAAAACGGCCTTGGTTAAACGCCTTATACTGGCTACAGAACTGCACCACGAACCGGCAGACCTTGCCGAACAAATTATAAAAGATGCCGACTGCGCGCATTTTGCCGACCCCAATTACCTGCAATTGTCTGAACTTTTGCGCAGCGAATGGGAAATTGTAGACGGAAAACAGTTTACCGACCTGGAATGGAATGTGGGCAACCGGCTGCTGCTGCTGCATAAGCACCGATTTTTTACGCACTATGCCAAAAAGCACCTGCAACCGCAAAAAGAAAACAACATAGCCGCGCTACAGGAAGCCATAAACAACCTCAGCGCCAAGCAGGGCAAAAAAGACAAAAAGGGCAAAAAAGACGAAAAAGAGAAGAAAAAATAGGACAAGCCCGACAGGGGGATTGACACCCTGTTTAGGGTTACACTAAGCAACCCTCCCCGCCTGAGCGATATAGCAGACAGTAAGGCAAACATACTGCTGTCTGTAAATACCATTATCATTTCCATATCGCTTAGCACGCTTATACCCAAGCTGGATAGCCCGGCAAATGCGCACCTGGTATTCCCTACGTTTATTATGATGCTGTTTAGTACCGTGAGCATCATCTTTGCCATACTAAGCACCAGGCCTAAGGTAAATACCGCCACCTACAGTAAAGACGACATTAAGCAAAAACGCATAAACCTGCTGTTTTTTGGCAACTTCTACAAGCTGAGCCTGGAGGAATACGACACCGCCCTGCGCGAACTAATGACCGACCGCGATGATGTGTACGGCGCACTGATAAAAGACCTGTACTACCTGGGGCTGGTACTAAACAGAAAGTACCGCCTGTTGCGTATTACCTACAATATATTTATGGTAGGCATTATACTATCGGTAGGGGCGTTTGTAGTGGCGTTTTACAGGCTGTAGTTTTCGTGTAAGATTTAACGTTAGTACTATTCTAAAAATAACAAAGCCCCTGTACGGGGCTTTTGTGTTTATGGTAGTGTAGTGTTTTGTCTTATAGGTGTACTATTTGGTTTGTAGCTCTTTAAGCAGGTCTTCATAAGTGTAGTTGCTGCCAGTTTGCGCACCGTAGTTAATAGACACACGCAGTGCCTTAAGCCCGGTAACGCCCTGCAGGTCTTCTACATCAAAGGTTTCTACCACATTGCCCAGCAGGCCTTTGTGTTGCAAAAACTGTATGTAGCGCCTGTACTCGTTTTCTTCCTTTCGCTGAGAAAATACTATGGTGATTTTTCCCTTTTGGGTAATGCGCTCCTTAGTACCTTTTATGTTGCTTTTGTCTATACGTTTTTTTACCACCTCGTAGCGGGCGTTGTAGGTGCCGTCTACATCAAAGCGTTTTTCGTCCATGCGGAAACGTATGCTTATAGGCGAACTAAATACCAGTATTAACGATGTTACATCGAGGTCATACGGTAACGATGGCTTAATGCGGTAGTATTCGTTTTCCATTTCGCACATTACCTGCAGTTGCCATAACCTAAGGTTGTTTAGGTACAGCGGGTTGTACTGGTGCTTAGGCGATATACTGGCGCCAATGTACAGGTTGTGCTCTACGCCATCAGTCTTAAAGCGCTCGTAGTAATGCGGGAAAAACGCCTGTGCCGCCTCCTGTTTTTTATCCAGCAGTGCCGCCATTTGCTTGTTAATGGCCGAAAGCGTACGGTCAAAATCCTTACGGCTCTGGTATACCATGTGCAGCTTGGCATCGAGCGAATCAAAGTACTCTTTAATGCGCGATTTTACTGCGGTGTTATTGCTTTCAAAATGATTTAAAACCGGGTGCACCTCGTTTATAATGTAGCTTTGTATGGTAGCTTCGGTATCAGCCTTTAGCGGATCGCGCAGTTTGTCTTCCAGGCTTTCCAGCTCATAAATATGCTGTTCCAGCAGTGGCAAAGGTTCCTGCTCAAATATAAAACGGAATACCGAAAGCAGCGTTTGCACCTGTAGCATAAGGTCTTTCTCTGTACTGTCGTTACGGGCGGTGCTGCTTCCCCTTACGTCGAGCTGGCCGTATAGCGGGTACACCTCGCGGAATACAATATCTTTAAACGCCTCGCGGTTGCCCCGTTGCAGGTGCTCCAGGGCTTCTTCCCTAAACTTCCAGTACACGCTGTGGTGTATGGCGGTGTATTCGTTTTGTATTATGGCGTCTACCTCGTTTTGCAGCTCGCTGTAGTAGCGCTCTATGGTATCTGTAATAAACGGGGTAATAAACTCCAGCTTATTGGCGTTAATGGTATTAAGCTCGCCGGGGCGTGCCGAAACCAGTTCTATGAACCCGTAAAAACGGTTGTTCTTAATTATGGGTGCCAGTATAACGCTGCGTATATCTTGCGAAATCAGGTGCTTACCAAACGAAACATCTTCGGGGTTTGATTTTACAAACTCCTCTACATCACTTATAACCATATACTTGCGGTCCTGCAATATTTCGTCCAGCGAATCACTGCAAAACATGGCATCGCATTTCATTTCGCCCAGGCCGTTTAGTATGTGGCTCTTTATGTTTATAAACGGAGCCAGCTTAAACAGGTTATCATCAGTATTCACCTCGGTAAACCCTACCCTTAAATCTGCAATACGGAAAATAGACCTGAAAATACTTTCTACATTATCTTTGGTAAGCTCTGTAAACTCCTCGGTAATAAGCAGGTTGCCTTTAAGGTTGCTTATGGCACTCTCTGTAGTGGCATCAAACAAAGACACTATACCAAAGCCTTTAACCTCCCAGCTGCCTTCTGGGAATTTTTGTTTCCAAAGTTCCAGGTCCTCAAAATTATCCATCAGTAGCGTAACGTCCTCTGCCGATATGGCTATAGCCTTTTCGGTAGGAATGATTTCCATAAAATCAGCATTATACGTTATGCGGTAATGGTGAATAATCCCCTGCTCATCGGGTATATCATAAAACAGCGGTTTGCTGAAATCAAAGTTATAGCCGTAGTACCCGTTTAAGACCAGGCAACAGCAAAACACATAAAACTGGTGTTCGCTAAAATCGCGTATGGCCATATCAAAATCGGCACCCGCGTTGCTCAGTATTTTCTTAAATCGTTCGGTATGGTTAAACGTAAAGTTAAAAAACGGCAGTGTTACCGCCTTAATTTCGTTGTGGGTTAATGCCGTAGGGAACAAATCGGCAAGCAGGTTACGTATAAGCCCTTCATGCGTGGCCAGCTGCTCCAGGTTGTCCATACCGGTTCGTATTTCGGGGAACGGTGCGGCATGGTTTAGCAGTGCCTGTGCGTATTCGGCACGGTAACCGGTTTCGTTGTTGGCTATATTCTCCAGAGCCTCAAGCACTTTATGAAACGATAGCCGGGGTACAAGCGGCCCCATTGTTTGTTTGGCTGCTTCCATTTTTTATTATA
>JAAXJD010000014.1:15724-29128 GCA_012270005.1 Flavobacterium sp.
GTTTTATGCATTGAGCGTAATACATAAAAGTTTTTGGCACATAAATCCCATATATTACAAACAAATTAACAGTAGCGTTAATAATCAAACTTGCACGCGTGGGGCAAATTCACGTTCTTTGGCAATACCAACATATTTATTTTTTACTTAATACAAAACATAACAGATGGGAATTTTAGACCGGTTCAAGAAAAAGAACACCCCAGAAAATGAAACACCTCAGCCGGAAACTGCACAACCGGAAAACATACAGCCCGAAACCGTAGCAGAACCTGCCCCACAAACGCCGCCACCGCCACAATCCGAGCGAGAAGTACCTGCCGAAATCCCTCCATTGCCGTTTGAAGCCCTTATGAAAGAGGCCGTAAACAACGTAAATGTGCGTTATGACTTTTACCGTAACCTGCCACTACAGCAGGTATATGTAATTACGTCGGGTAAAAATGCGCCACAGGGCCAGCAGGTGCTGGAAGAAAACGCCCAGGTAGAACTGGCTACGTTTTCTGATGGTAAAATTCCGTTTTTTACCGCACTGCCACGCATGTTTGAAAAAGGCGTGATAAAAGGCGAAGTACCATACATGGAAATGAAGGCCGGCGACCTGCTTAACCTTACCAAAGGAGCTACGCTGGTACTAAACCCATTCTCTGATTTTGGTAAAGAACTGATACCCGAAGAAATAGCTCAGGTACTGGATGGCAGCATACTGGGCGGTGCCATACATGAGGTGGCAGTACCAAATAATACAGAGGTGCGCATAGGACAGCCTTCGAGCCTGCCTACCGCCATGCTGGATAAGCTGATTACCGTATTTAGCAACCGCGATGACGTAAACGAAGCGTACCTTGCCGTGGTAGAAATGCCTGCTACCGGTAACCCGCCACGCTTTTTATTAGCGCTGGACATTAGCGGCGACCGCCAGGTTATTTTTGAAGAAACCGGGCGCACCGCACAGCAGTTCCTTAAACAAGGCGAGTCTATAGACATTATGCAACTGGCTCCGGAAAATGGCATATCGGCGTACTTTAACGACCAGCAGCCTTTTTATAAGAAGTAACAATTAAACATACCAAATCCTGTTAAAAGGTAGGTGCCACAGTACTACAGCAGTACGGCAATTACATTTTTAACAGGATTTTTTTATGCCTTATAGTTACTAATGGGGTTACCCGTTAATAAAGTTTAGTATGTCGTTGCTAATAATATCGGCGTGGGTTGTAGGCATTCCGTGAGGGAAACCAGGGTAGGTAATCAGTAAACCGTTCTTTAAAAGTTTTGCTGCTTTTATAGCCGAGTTTTCTATAGGAACAATTTGGTCGTCATCGCCATGCAGTAATAAAACAGGAATTTCTACTGCTTTAAGGTCTTCTGTAAAATCCGTTTCAGAAAACGCCTTAATACCATCATAATGCGCCACAATACCGCCCATCATGCCCTGTCTCCACCAGTTTTGCTGAACACCCGGCTTTATAACGGCACCTTCTCTGTTATAGCCATAAAACGGAACAGTAAGATCCATATAAAACTGCTGCCTGTTGTGCAGGGTTTGTTCCCTTATACCGTCAAACACCTCCATAGGAACCCCATCCGGATTGTTTTCGCTTTTTACCATTACCGGCGGAACCGCGCTAACCAGTACGGCTTTTTTAGCCCTGCCCTTAGCATATTTGTTTACGTAGCGTATTACCTCTCCCCCACCGGTAGAGTGCCCTACATGCACCACATCGGTTAAGCCCAGGAAATCTACCAGCTCTGCCGCGTCTGAAGCGTATTGCTCTATGGTGTGGTTGTATATGTTTTGGCTAGATCGGCCGTGGCCCCTCCTGTCATGGGCAATTACCCTGAAGCCTCTTTGTAAAAAGAAAATTACCTGTGCTTCCCAGTCATCTGAAGACAGCGGCCATCCGTGGTGAAACATAATAACCGGGCCCAGACCTTGGTCTTTGTAAAAAATCGCAGCACCGTCTTTTAATTTTAGTGTTCTCAATTTTATACTTTATTTAGTTAATAATCACTGCTGCATTACTATAAGCAAACAGCAATCCTTAAAACATAAAACGCTAACTAACAGTCATTTAACAAAATAACAATTAAATCCGGATTACGACATATCGTAATTTTTATACGTTGTTTTCTCCAGGGAAGCGTGTATCAAATGAATCACCCATTTTTATCCGCCTGACTCCGAATAACCAAATAACCGCTTTACCTTTAAACCAAATAACCGTAAATTTGTGGTATGAACCAAAATGTTCCTATACCACTGCCCCACGGCATCACCCTTACCATAAAACGGGAAGACTTGCTGCACCCGCACATATCAGGCAACAAGTTCCGAAAGCTGAAATACAATGTATTGGAAGCTAAACAGCAGGGCAAAACTGCGCTGCTTACCTTTGGCGGGGCATACAGCAACCATATAGCTGCGGCAGCCGCAGCGGGCAGGGAATACGGTTTTGCTACCATTGGCATTATACGCGGCGATGAGCTTGCCGATAAAATTGATACTAACCCCAACCTTGCATTTGCGGCAATCTGTGGTATGCATTTTAAGTTTGTATCTCGGGAAGACTACCGCCGAAAAACCGAACCGGAGTTTTTAGATGCACTTTCTGCTGAATTTAGCGATTGCTATATATTGCCGGAAGGCGGCACTAATGCCCTTGCTGTAAAAGGCTGCGAGGAAATACTTACAGATGCCGATGCAGGCTTTACGCACATTTGCCTTGCTGTAGGCACGGGGGGCACCATATCCGGGGTTATAAATGCCGCACTGCCCCACCAGCAGGTTGTGGGGTTCCCGGCGTTAAAAAATGCGGCTTTGTGGGATGATATACGTACCTTTGCCACAAATAACAACTGGCAGCTGGCCGAAGACTTCCATTTTGGGGGTTACGGCAAGGTTACAGCGCAGCTGGTAACGTTTATTAATGATTTTTACGACAAAACAGGTATTCCGCTGGATCCTGTGTATACAGGAAAAATGGTTTTTGGCGTTATAGAACTGGCACATCAGGGATTTTTTCCGCCACAATCGCGCGTGTTGCTTATACACACGGGCGGCCTGCAGGGCGTAGAGGGCATGAACCTGTTGCTGAAAAAGAAGCATTTACCCACAATAAAAACCCAAAAGGTATGATTAAAAAAATCGGAACTTTTGTACTACTGGCACTGCTGGCCTCGTGTGGCAGTACCAAGCCTTACATTCAAACTACCAAAAACGACAAAGCCCACAAGCAACCGAAAACCAAAACACCGCTGCCTAAAAAACCGGTAGCCGGTAAAGACGATAAAACCCTTACCCTGGAAAGTACCAGCCGCACTACGGTATATGCAGAACAGGTAAAACAATACGTAAACAACTTTAAAGGCATAGCGCAGGATAACATGAGGCGCCACGGCATACCGGCAAGTATAACCCTGGCACAGGGCATACTGGAATCAGGTGCCGGGTATGGCGACCTGTGTGTAACGGCTAACAACCACTTTGGCATAAAATGCCATAAAGACTGGACAGGCGATACGGTGTTTCATGACGATGATGCCGCCGGCGAATGTTTCCGCAAATACGACCGCGCAGAGCAGTCTTTTGAAGACCACTCTAAGTTCCTTACCACTCGCAGCCGCTACTCTGCTTTGTTTCAGCTGGAAAAAGACGACTATGCCGCCTGGGCACGTGGCCTTAAGGCTGCCGGATATGCCACAGACCCGCGCTATCCCGAAAAACTTATAGGGCTTATAGAGCGCTTTGAGTTGGCAAAATACGATGCCGAGGTTACCGGTAAAGCTAGGCCTGTTATAGACAAAAGCGCACCGGTTAAAGGCACCGTACCTGCCGATGTAGCCGTAAGGGAGTTGCCTAAAGTAGCTCCGCAAACGCCTGTAACCGTACCCGATACCCCTAAGCCCGATACGGTAATAAACCTGCCGGAACCTACAACCACAGTACAGCAGGCACCCACAGCAGATACCCACCTGGTAGCTAAGGGAGATACCTTATATTCCATTTCTAAAAAATACGGTGTAACCGTAGACGATATAGTAAAACTTAATAACCTTAACGGCAATGCCATAAGCATAGGCCAAACACTAAAAGTTAAGTAAAATAACCATGTTATACGAACGCAGCAGCCGCCTTTTTGCCGAAGCATCTGAAGTAATTCCAGGTGGCGTAAACAGCCCCGTACGTGCCTTTAAAGCCGTGGGTGGCACGCCTATTTTTGTAAAAGAAGCTAAAGGTGCCTATCTTTTTGATGAAGATGGTAACCGCTATATAGATTACATAAACAGCTGGGGGCCCATGATACTGGGCCATGCCTACCCGCCTGTGGTAGATGCCGTAATAGAGCGCGCTAAAAAAGGCACCTCATTTGGTACCCCTACCGCACTGGAAACAGAAATCGCAGCACTGGCCGTATCTATGGTACCTAATATAGATAAAATCCGTTTTGTAAACAGCGGCACCGAGGCTTGCATGAGCGCCATACGCCTGGCACGCGGCTTTACGGGGCGCGAAAAAATAATAAAATTTGCCGGCTGCTACCACGGCCACTCTGATTCATTTCTTATACAAGCAGGTAGCGGTGCAGTTACCTTTGGCAGCCCTAACAGCCCGGGCGTAACCCAGGGTACGGCTAAAGACACCCTGCTGGCTACCTATAATGACCTGGATAACGTAACCTCTATTTTTGAAGCCAATAAAAACGAAATCGCAGCCATAATCATAGAGCCCGTAGCGGGTAATATGGGGTGTATACCTCCGGCGGCAGGATTTTTACAAGGGCTTAGGGATTTGTGCGATGCGCACGGAACGCTGCTTATTTTTGACGAGGTTATGACGGGCTTCCGCCTTGCAAAGGGTGGTGCGCAGGAGCTTTTCGGCATTACGGCAGATATTGTAGCCTTTGGTAAAGTTATAGGCGGCGGGCTACCGGTAGGGGCATTTGCCGCACGAAACGAAATCATGGACTACCTTGCCCCGGTGGGCCCGGTGTACCAGGCAGGTACGCTTTCGGGTAACCCGCTGGCCATGGCAGCAGGGCTGGAAATGCTTAAGGCGCTTAATAACGACCCCGAAGTATTTGTACGCATAGATGCTAAAACCGCTTACCTGGAAACAGGCATAAGAAACATACTGGAAACTAAAGGCATAGCCCACACCGTAAACCGTACAGGTTCTATGATTTCGGTACACTTTGATGCCAGGCCGGTAACTGATTTTGCCACCGCCGGATACGGTAACAACGATACGTTTAAGAAGTTTTTCCATGGCCTGCTTGATAATGGGGTATACATAGCACCATCGGCATACGAAACCTGGTTTATAACCGATGCCCTAACGTATAACGACCTTGATTTTACCCTTGCCGCTATAGAAAAGGTAGCTGCAACACTGTTGTAAAAGGTAAAACAGCATAAAAGCACAAACGCCCCAATACAGGAAACTGCATTTGGGGCGTTTGTTTTTGTAAGAAAACCTACACTCGATTACGGGTTTTCCGCAATTAACATTTGCAAATAGCACCTGTCATTGTGAAAAAAAATCTAATTTATTAGGTTTGCCCCCGAATCTTAACAAACCCGGGGCTGAACCCTTTTTTCCAACTAAATGTTTTAATGAACTAAAACTACTCCAGCCTTGAAGATAAAGCGCCTTAATCAGGCGCTTTTTTTTATTACATAACCGCTTCTATAACCACCCCTTGCCCTTCGGCAGAAGTAACGGTAAGGCTACCGCCAAGGTCTTTTACGCGGTCTTCCATATTTTTAAGGCCTATGCCGCTTTTCTTTTTACCGGTATCAAAGCCTACGCCGTTATCCCAAATGCGCAGCTTTATTTTATCGCCCTGAGACATTACGGCTACATGGCACTCTGTAGCACCGGAATACTTCAGTACGTTATGGCAAGCCTCCTGTATTATACGCAGCAGCGCCACACGGCACGCCGGCGAAACCCCTGCCCAGTTTATAAACTTATCTATATACACATCAAACTGCACGGTACCGGCGCACGAATTACGCTCGGCCTCCTTGCGCAAAATATCGGCAAAGCTTTCGGCATCGCCTGCAAACGCGTCTTTAAGGTCGTGCGACAGTTTCCTGATTTCATCTTGTGTTTCCTGTAGCTCGGTTACTAACTGCGTACGCTTTTCTTCCTGTTCGGTTTTTAGCTGCATCAGGTTAAAGCGCGTGGTAAAAATGCGGTTTATAATCCCGTCATGCAGTTCCATTGCCAGGCGGTTCCGTTCTGCAACCCGTGCGTTTTCGGCTTCCATTTCCTGTTGGAGCAGCAGTCCGTATATTTTTTCATTAGCTTCCTGTTGCTGTTGGTTGTATACCAGCTCTTTATTGCGCGAGCGCAGCCTTATAATAAGTATAATACCCACCGCCATAAACAGCAATACCACCGTAACTGCTACAGCCGCGTTGTACCTGCGGTTGAGCGCCTTGTTTTTGGTTTCAACCAAATCTGTGTCATACGAAATACGGGCAAATTTATCGCGTGCGGCACGCTCTGCACTGTGCAGGCTATCGGTAAGCCTAAAGTATTCTTTAGAGTGCTTTACCGTGTGTTTATGGTCTGCGGTAAGCAGCAATGCCAGGATTTCCTGCATATCATCGGCGCTTTCGGCCAGGCGGGCATCGCGGTAGGCCGCTTTAAGCAATGCCACCCCCTGCAGGGTATCGCCCTGGCGCAGGTAGTGTTTTGCAATACTTTTTTCAGGATCCAGTTTATGAAAATCAGCACCTATACTATCCAGCACCCGCAGCGATTCCTGCAAATCAGGCATGTATTCTTCCTCTGGCCGGTTAAGCATCATTTCTGCATACCCACGGTTGCCTAAAAACACCGCCTGCTGGTGACGCTCTAAACCCTTTATGTTAAGAGCCTGGGTATAATAATTTAGTGCTTTGGTATAGTCGCCTTTCTTATCGTAAGCCACACCTATGTTACCGTAAATGAGCCTTAGGTAGTCGTTGTAATCCTCCGGGGCAAGGTCTTTCTTTTTTAAAACATTTAGCTCGGCAAGCGCCGTTTTGTAGTATTCCAGTGCCTTATCATATTTATGCATTCCCACCAGACACCCGGCGAGGGCCACGTAAGAGCACACCATATCTTCAGAATCATTTATGGAGCGAAACAACTTTAGCGCCTCTACCTCCAGCACCTCGGCCTCAGCATAGCTGCCGTGCTGCATTAGTATTTTTGCAGTACAATGTTTGGTAAGGCCTATGTTAAGGGTATCGTTAAGGGTTTTGTATATTTTACCGGCACGCAGGTGGTAATAATAGGCACTATCTGTAATGTTATCCGCATCGTAAGATGTACCTATGTTGTACAGCGCATACCCCATAGAAACCGAATCGCCACGCTTTTCGGCCTGGCTGTACATGCCCCGCATAATGGCGCGTTGTTTAGGGTATTCCTCATCAAAATAATACAGGTACGCCACCAGTTTCATAACCTGGGTGGTTAGCTGGGTTTGCGGTTGCTTTTCTGTAGCCTTCCATACGCTGTCCAGTATGTGCAAACGCTCCTCGCGCGACAGGTGCTCTGTGTCCCACAAATATTTCAGCTCGCCTTCGTCCTGATTTGCCACCACGGGCTTTTTCTTTTGGCAACAAACTATGCATAGCGCCAAAAATACCGTTACAGCACCATATATATACCTGCGCATAAGGTGTAAGAGATTATGTATTAACAAACTGCCGCTACCGGAAAAATCCCAAAACAGCAGCCAAATGTATGTTTTTTTACATAATTACCCATAGCTTTATATACTTTATGATAAACCAAAAAAGAGAACGCAACGTTAATGTTAAAAAACGGCACGCTTTTTGGCTGATGCTATAAGAGTTTTTTAGTATTTTCGAAAACTGGTTTTTGTTATGATACCGTAAGCACCGAAAAAACCAAAAGACCCAAGACCTAAAAACATTTAGTAATCCAACCTTAACCGGAATTATATGTCTGTAAAAATACTATTGGTAGATGACCATCCGCTTACTGTGGGCGCTTACAGGCAGGTACTGCAAGACAACCTGCCCGAAAACAGCTACACCACTGCCATAGCGAACAATGCAGAACAAGCGTACCACGCCATAGCAGGCAGCAACACTGATTTTAACATTGCCATTATAGACCACGGCCTGCCCGCATACGAACCGCAAAACCTGAAATCAGGGCTTGATATAGCCATGATGCTGCGTCAACGTATGCCCGAATGCCGCATAATAATGATAACCGCCCATACCGAAATGCTTATTTTGTATGATATATACAAGCTGGCAAAACCCGAAGGATTTGTAATTAAAAGCGAGCTTACGCCGCAAATGCTGTCGCAGGTAATAGCTACCGTAACCGAAGGCGACAACTACCGTAGCCCTATGGTGCAAAACTGCATTAAGGAAATATGGAAAAAAGAGCTTATGGTAGATGATATAAACCGCCAGATTTTATTTTTCCTGTCTAAAGGTTATAAGATGAAAGAGGTAGAAGATATGGTATTTTTATCGGGTAGCGCGGTGCAAAAACGTATTGCATCCATGAAAAAGGCTTTTGAGGTAAGCTCTGATGGCAGCCTGGTTAAAGAGGCCGTAAAACAAGGATTCCTGTAAGTATAAATACAAAAAACGCCCGGATAAACTTCCGGGCGTTTTTTGTTGTATCTGCTAAAAACAGGCATTAGCCTATTACCAGCGATACTATTTTTTTACCGACGGTAATAATTATAAGAGCTATAATGCCGCCCACAATACCCATGGTAAATTCTTTTACTATAGAAGGCCAGCTCTCTAAAAAGTGGTGTAGCTGGTCTATGTTGTGTACAAAAATTCCGCCAGATACCAGCAACAGCGCCAGTGTACCTACAATACCCAAGCCTTTAATAACCCATGGAAGGGCCTTAACCAGCAGGTTACCCAGCGCAGTAAGGAAGCCTTTGTTGTGCGAATGCCTGATAAGGCTAAAACCGGCATCGTCCATACGTACTATAAGGGCTACGATTCCGTAAACACCTATGGTAGCTATAAGCGCGGTTATGCACACGGTAAGTATTTGTATGCCAAGCGGCTTATCAAGCACGGTGCTCAGGGCTATGATTACAATTTCCAGCGAAAGTATAAAATCAGTAGTTATAGCTGATTTTACTTTTGATTTTTCGGCTGCGGCATCGTCCTGGTTTTGTTCAGCAGCATCATCGGCATGTGCATCGCCATGATGAAAAAAGTATTCTACCACCTTTTCTACCCCTTCATACGCCAAGTAAAACCCGCCTATAATAAGCACGATTTTTATGGCGATAGGGAAAAATACGTTTAGCGCAAGAATTATAGGGATAATAATAACCTTGTTTAACAATGAGCCTTTTGTAATGGCCCATAATACCGGTAACTCCCTTGAAGATACAAACCCGGTTGCCTTTTCGGCGTTTACCGCAAGGTCGTCGCCCAGTATCCCGGCTGTTTTACTGGTGGCCATTTTACTGGTGGCGGCCACGTCGTCCATTAAAGATGCAATATCATCCAGTATTGCAAAAAATCCTGATGCCATTAATTAGTTTTTGGTTCCGGCGGTAAAAATAGCGAATTAAATGCAGAAAATTTTGTTAAGCCGGAGCCTAAAAGCATATCACTACGCTTTTAGTACTCCGGCTGTACACTTCTATCTCTCAACTGTTACTTAAATAACTGTTAGCTTATTTTAAGCGCATTGGCATAAGAGGCCTCCGGTCGGTTAGCCGGAAATATTACCACAAGGCCTTCAGCAGTTTGTTTAAACTGTAGCGGCTCTTTAGTCGCCACAAGTTCTACTCGGTTTATTTTTGCAGTGTGGTACTGATTTCCTGTAGCTAAACTCTTTATAACCGCCGTACCGGTTTCCGGCCAGGCCATTACGGTAGCGTACAGGTAGTTACCTTTGGTTACAAAGCGCACATCTTTATCGGTAAACGGCTTGCCCTTACCTTCGTTAAAACCCTGTGCCGTTAGTGCCGCAGCTCCTTCCTGGGCAGGGCCTTCGCCAAATATCTTCCACGGGTGGGTGCCGTAAATGCTTTCGCCATTAGCGCGCATCCAAACGCCTATATCTTCTACAATTTTACGTTCCTGGTCGTCTATGGTACCATCGCCACGCACGGGTACGTTCAGCATAAAGTTGCCGTTTTTACTTACCACATCTATAAGGGTATGGATTACGGTTTGTGCTGATTTATAGCCCTTACGGTCATACACTTCGCGGTTGTAATGCCAGTCGCCTATGCAGGTATCGGTTTGCCAGGTAAAGGGTTCTATGCTGTTACTCTGCCCGCGCTCTATATCCCAAACCACCGCTTTGCGCTGCTGCTCGTCCAGTATTTTTCCGGTAATAACTGCCGTAAGCTTACCGTTGTCTTTAATACTTTTGTTGTACATGTGTGCCGCTATACGCAGCCCCACATCGCTTATTGGCCATAGCGGCAGTGCGGTATCGTCAAAATAAATAAGATCGGGCTTGTACTTGTTAATCAGGTCTATGGTACGGTTATAAAACTTTTCGCAATATGCTTTAGACGGAACCGAAGCCCCATTACCCCAGTTCCACTGGCGGTGTATGGCACCATCGTCATCGCTGTTTTGGCTCAGCGGATGGTTTTGTTCGTACAGTGCCTGTGGGTCTAGTCCGTTCCACCATTTACCGGCACCGTCTTTTTTAGTAAGGTTACCATCATACGGAACGCCTGCGTAAGGGCCGTTTTTATCGGCGCGTGTGGCTACTTCCAGCCAGCTCCAGGTATGGGCGGCGTGCACACTTACCCCAAACGGAAGACCTGCTTTTTTAGCCGCCTTTGCCCATCCGCCTATAATGTCTTTTTTAGGGCCCACTTTAGTACTGTTCCACTCGCTTTGGTACTTACTGTCATACAAATCCAGGTTATCATGGTGGTTAGCCAGTGCCATAAAGTACTGTGCGCCTGAGTTTTTATATAAGGTAACCAGTTCATCGGGATTCCAGTTTTCGGCTTTCCACTCGTTGATTACGTCTTTAAATCCAAATTTAGACGGGTGTCCGTATTTCTTTACGTGAAACTCATACTTTCGGCTGCCCTCCATATACATTTCGCGCGCGTACCAGTCGCCTGCTTCGGGCTGGCACTGCGGCCCCCAGTGAGCCCACATACCAAATTTAGCATCGCGGTACCAGTCCGGAACTTTATATTGTTGCAATGACTGCCATGTAGGCTTAAAAGGGCCTTTATGCATGGGTTCATACGCCGGCTCTAAAAGGCCGAGCCCCTGTACCGGAGCCGCAAGGCTTTTCTCTAATATGAGTGCCGAAATAAACGCCGAACCGCCTTTTAATAAACTTCTTCTCTTCATAAAAATGGTGCTGTTTGTTTTTATGTGAATTTATCTTAATTAATAAGTGTAAATACAACACCATAAAATAAATAAAAAAATTTGACTTATTTTACATTAAGTATAAAATTCAATCGAAATAGTTACCACTACCGTAGCGACTTACATTTTTGAGTAAAACAGGCTGTTCGGTTTAAGGTAAATGGTTTCATTTGTAAAATCAATAACGGTATTAAAACGCTTTAAAATATTATTCCCCACATTTTCGTTAATACCCGCGCCTTCCACCTCCTGTTGTTGTATAGACATACGCAGCTGGTACAGCTCAAAGCCACCCAATATCATTTTAGGCAACAGCACTTCTTTATTCTCTATTGCTATGCCCACGCTGCCCTTGCTTCTATTTTTGCGGAGCATTTTCATGCTGTTGTTTAAATCATTTTCGCGGGCAAACTTCTGGCCTATGAACGCTGTACCGTTAGACCCCGTATCAAAATCAAACCACGTTTCACTTTCTTTGCCGTTTACCACCAGCTTTACTTTTATGTAATGAATACCTTCAATCAGCTTAAACTCCGATTTAGAATACTCTCCCGATAATTTTGGCAGAGAGCTGTGCAAAATTATCTTCTGAAAATCGTAATCACTTTCTACAATCTTATACTCAAAAACCATCCAGCCTAGTACGGCATCAAAAGGAAAATCGGTTTTCGACTTATAATCTACCGCCAGCAGCGGTACGTTTTCCCACACGTACGAACCTATTTTAATGGTATTACGTGCGCTTGTCTGTACTTCGGTAATACCGTCCATTCCCCTGTTTTTTGTGGTACCGTCTATCCTTAGTTTTACCCTGTTACCTATTAACGATTTTGTAATGGCGCTTATGCCCGCCCCGGTGTCGTATATTAAATCCAGCGTATCGCTATCGTTTATTTTACCGGTTATATGGATGCGGTTGTCTTTACCTAACCGAAACGGTATGGTATCTGTAGCCCACTTGTAGCCGGGGTTGGTATTATAGTAGCTTAAATGCGGCTCAAGGTTTGGCGTGTTATTTTTATAGGTATTTATTTGGGTATGGGCTTTTTCGGTTCCGTTCAGTAAAATGATAAAATTATATTTCTTGTTTGGCTTTACAGTAAACGCCAGCGTATCTACATCACTGTAAAACACTATTTTTTGCGTACCCTTAAATGCATTGGCATTAAACACATCGGGCTTAACCTCGGGAGATACTTCCCAAATGTCTTTATAAAATGATGAGCCTTCTTTTATGCTGATGAGCCTGGTGTTTGATTTTAAAATTAACGGTGTTTTCTGTGCTGCTATTACAGGGCAAATAAACAGCAGTACTAAAGCTGGTATATACTTCATTTTACGTTGGTTTTTATTTCACGTGGTTTTGGCTAAAATAAACAAAAACAGCAGTAGCCGGGAGGTTACTGCTGCTTTATTATTGGTGTTTGCGCCGTACAGGTATCCTGTTACCGGAATACCTGTGCCGTTGCAAAAATATTAGTGGCCTTTAGCTATCATAAAGCTTTGCGTTTTATTACCTGTGTACACACGTACAATATACGTAGCTTCTTCCAGCTGCACCATGTTAAGCTGGCCGGAAAGCGCATTCCAGGTTTGGCTTATTACCTTTTGTCCGTGCATTGTATACACTTCTACAAGGCTTATTGAACTACCCGAAATAATGTTTAGCTGATCTTTTACCGGGTTAGGATAGTAGCTGAACTTAATACTGTCTTTATTATCAGTTTTTAGTACCACTTCTACCGTAACTTCAAGATAAGCCGACTGACAGCCGTTAACCGTTTGTGTAGCGTAATAAGTAGTTCCGCTAACCAGTTCTGTACCTTGTGCAATAGGAGTACCCGCCTGGATGTCTTCTACAGAGGCATACCATTGAATGTTTTCACCCATTACCACAAGATCTTCAACAGTTGCATCAGCCGGAACATCTACCGTGATTACCTGTGTAGCTTCACCCGTTGGGGCCGCTACAGCATTTACAGTAATTTCTACCACTGTCCTTTCACCCTCGCAACCGTTGATGGT
>JAAXJD010000163.1:0-3792 GCA_012270005.1 Flavobacterium sp.
GGTTACTCCCATAAAGGCTTGCTCGTTGTGCGCGGGTATTATTACGTAGTATTTCATTTTGAAATATAAAAGAAGTGCAACTATCCTTAATTTTGCCGTAACCGAAAAACGAAACCTTGGATAAGAACGTATTTGTAATTATAGTTACCTACAACGGATCGCGTTGGATCAATAAGCTCATACCGTCGTTGCTGGCGTCGTCTTATCCGGTACATATTATTGCGGTAGACAATCAAAGTACAGACGATACTGTGGCCCTGCTGCAACAGTACCCCGAAGTAGACCTTATACAAACCGGCAGCAACCTGGGTTTTGGCAAGGCCAATAACATAGGCATGCAAAAAGCACTGGAGCTGGGGGCAGATTACCTGTTTTTGCTGAACCAGGATGCCTGGGTTTTTGAAAATACAGTGAGCAGTCTTGTTGCTAACATGGAGGCAAACGCACAAATAGGGCTCCTTAGTCCACTGCATTTTCAGGCCAATGAAACCGAATACGATACGTCTTTTGCTACCTATTTAAGCCGGAAGACCGTTGAGGTAAACGGGCTGCCATTAGTTCCGTTTGTAAATGCCGCCGCATGGATGCTTAGCAGAGCGTGTGTGGAAAGGGTGGGGTACTTTGAGCCGCTGTTCGGGCATTATGGCGAGGACCGAAATTATTGCGACCGCGTGGCGTACCATAATTTTAAAATTGCCATAGACCCTGAAGCCAAAATTGTACACGACCGTGTTATTACGCGCAACTTTAATAAAGATGTTACCCAAAGCCGCTACAAACTGCTTTCGGCATTGATAAACCCCAAGTACAGCCTTGCGCAAGCGTACCTTCAAGGCGCAAAAGAAGCCGTGGGTTTACCTAAGTATTTTGCCAAATTCTACGGTTTTGGCAAAGCCTTTACACTGTTTACCACTTTAAGCGGTTACTACCTGAAGTTTTTATTTAACCCGGCTCCCATAAAGGAGGCCCGTAAACGCGCGCTGTAATGGAAAAGCAACACGTAGCTCCTATAAAGCAGGTGATTTGGTTTGCCATTTTTAATTACCTGGGCACTGCCATAGGGGTAATCAGTACGTTGTTTATTTACCCAAAAAATAAAGAGTTGCTGGGTACCATACGGTATATAGATAACATATCGCAGCTGCTATGCCCGGTAATGGTACTGGGTGCCAGCCAGGCACTGATTAAGTTTTACCCAGCACTGGATGAGCGCCATCAAAAACAGCTGTTTAACTACAGCATAGTGTCGGTACTGGTAACCAGCCTTGTTACGTTTTTAGGGCTTACAGTATATGCGCATTTAAGTACAGATCCGTACATAAACCTGGTATATTTTGCGTTTCCGGTGGCCATAGCACTGGCTTTTGTAGAGTTGTTTAAAAAGCAGCTCCAGGATTTGCAACGTATAGCCATTCCTTCGCTTTTTGAAAAGATAATTCCTAAACTTATATTGCCGGCGGCGTTTTTGCTGGTGCTGTACGGAGGGGCTACCTACAACCATGCTATATGGGTGTACATAGGGGGCTTTATTTTTATAACGCTTTTTACCGCAATATACCTGTTTAAGTACTACAAACCCGGACTTAATTACCGGTTTAAAACCCTGTTTGGCGAGATTTCGCGGAAAGATTATTTCAGGTACAGCCTGTATGCGCTGGCGGGGAGTTTAGGCTCGTTACTCGCCTTTAGGATAGACGGTATTTTTATTCCAAATTATATTTCTATTGAAGCTAACGGCACCTTTAGTATAGGCTCTATGCTGGCCAGTACGCTCCAAATACCCGCAGTGGGTTTGTTCGCGCTGTACGCGCCCGTTATTTCGGCCTACCTGAAAGACCATAACCTTACCGAACTGAATGTGAAATACAAGGAAATCGCACGCCTGTTGTTTTTTATAGGGGCAGTGCTATACGGCTGTATTTTCCTGGGGATAGAAGATTTATTCCGGCTAATGCCTGATTATAACAAGCTAAAAGATTCTATAATCATTGTAGAAATTTTGGGCTTTAGCGTACTCATTAACATGGCTACGGGCTTTAACGGCGAAATTATTACTTACAGTAAATATTACCGTTTTAACCTTATTGCGGTGGGTATACTCGTGGCGCTAAACGTAGCCCTGAACCTGCTATTTATACACCTGGGGTACGGTATAGCAGGGGTGGCTTGGGCATCGTTTATAAGCATGACGATATTTAATATCAGTAAGTTACTTTTTATATATAAAAAATTTGGCCTGCTACCGTTTGATGGTAAGTTCTTTAAAATGGGCTTTATTTTCCTGCTGGCGGGTTTTGCGCTGTACATACTGCCACAGCTGGGCTCGCACCTGTTTACCTTAATCTATAAAACCACGGTGTATGCAGGTATTACTGTATTTGCCACGTACAAATTAAGGCTTGTGTACCAGCTGAACGTTTGGGTAACACAAGCCTTAAAGAAGTTGGGTATTAAACAATAACGCTGTTTAACAAAAGGTTTAAGATTAATAAAAATCTGTAAAGGAAGCTCACACTTACTAACCTGAAACTATAAACCTGAAACCTCATACAAACAACTACTTAACATTTACTATCGGCCAGCCGTTTTTATCCCATTTCAGCTCGGTTACAATCAGTTTGCTGGCACCGCCATCGGGTATAGAGTAGCCGTGCGCCACAAAGTACTCCTTGCCATCTATCTTATATACAGCATTGTGCCCCAGGGCCGCGTACTTTATGCCATCGCCCACGGCAAGGTCGGTTCCGTTGCCATCGAGCATATCATAGCCCGCCTTATCTACATAAGGGCCCGTAACCGATTTAGAGCGCCCTACAACCACGTGGTAGTTACTGTTTATGCCGCGGCAACACATATCAAAAGACGCGAATAAATAGTAATAATCGCCGTGTTTATACACAAAGGCGCCCTCTATCTGGCTGTCTTCAAGTCCGTAATTATAAGGTTTTTGGCTGCTTGGCCTTCGGGCTATGCTGTGCCATTCTTCGGGGTGCGAAAATCCCATCATGTCAGCGGTCATTTTTACAGCTTTAATCCCATCCCAAAACGACCCAAACACAAACCACGGCGTTCCCGCATCATCTATAACCACAGTTGGGTCTATGGCCTGCCAGGTATCGCGCCCCATAACGCTCTGTACTATTTTACCCTGGTCAGTCCACTTATAATCAGGGCTTTTCTGGTTAAGGGTGGGGGTGGTGGCATGGCCTATGGCAGCATCCGGCTTACCGGGCGTGGCATTGCAGGCATAAAACAGGTGGTATTGCCCTTTGTAAAAAATAATATCGGGTGCCCAAATGTCGCCTTTAAAATGGGGGAGTGCTTTAAGTACCCATTCGGGTAGTTTATCAAAAACAGGCTTTCCTTCTGTCCATGTTTTCAGGTCTTTAGAGTACATGGTGGGTATGCCCTTGCCGGTTCCGAATACATAAAACGTATCGCCGTCTTTAGCCATAACAGGGTCATGTACGCCCGGGTTTTTAGGGTTAAACGGCAGCACCGGAAGTTCGGGCGGGGGGAGTTCCTGACTGTAAGAATTTACGCCCATTAATATCAGCGAACAATAAAGTAACTTTTTAAGCATAATGTTATAAATGTTTATTTTACACTTATGCTAAGATAGTAAAAATTTATAACGATTTCGTTGAGCTTGTTTCAAGTTTAAAGTTTACTTCGTCCGTTCGGCTACCGCCTCGGGTCAGGTTCGTTGCGTTAACGTTCCACAACTTTAAACTTTAAACCTGAAACTAAAAAAGCGACGCGTTGTACTGAGGCCGCGGGTTCCGTAAAAAG
>JAAXJD010000163.1:3802-20252 GCA_012270005.1 Flavobacterium sp.
ATTTTGCAAGATTACTAGCAGAAGTAATATAATTCGAATAATAAGTAAATGTATCGGTTCCATTAAAGTTTGTATCAGGGGTATACGTTGCTACATTACCATTAAGAGTAACTGTTGCATTGTTTTGTTCTAAAATAGTATAGCTGTAGTTGTAAAAAAGATTCTAAATTATTTTTGGTAGCGGTAGTGGCCGTTTATGGTGTACTCAAAAAGGCAATCTTCCAGCGCCTGGCCATAGCCAATATTATGTACCATTTTATACCTGCCACCGGCTCCTTTTTTATCTACCACAATGCCTATGTGCGGCCTGCCGCTGGGTAGCCTCCACGATACAATATCGCCGGGTTTGTAATCCGCCGGGTTTTTACTCACCGGCAGGCTTTTTCCCTTGCGTGAAAAAAACACCTCTAAATTAGGCACGCGCCTGTGGTCTATATTGGTATCTGTTCCCTATAACCCCCACGATTTAGGATACTTAGAGAAGTTGGCCGCCATATCTTCGTGTACTTCTTTTTGCAGGTCTATGCCCAGTTTACGGTAGCTGCGTATAACCACATCGGTACATACGCCCCGGTCTTTGGCTACATCGCCGTTTGGATAGGCAATCTTTGTGTAATCAGCGTCATAGCGCACGTTGGGGTTTACAATACTGAGTGCCGCATTTGATAGTTTTGAGTAAAAATCCTGTTGGTTTACAGGGGTTTGGCTAACTCCGAAAAGCAAGAGTAGCAGTATCAATTGTTTCATGGGTTGCGGTTTTTTAACCTAACGTAAAACCTACCACACTTAGTGTGCACTGTTTTATGTATCTTCGCACAAACCAACAACCCTTGATCATGGAAGATACCACGTCCTCTTTTTCCATAAAGTACTGGGCAGAAGATGATAAGCCCCGCGAAAAACTAATGCTGAAAGGCCAGATAGCACTTAGCGACGCTGAGCTGATAGCCATACTTATAGGCTCAGGAAGCCGTAACGAAAGTGCCGTGGAACTAAGCAAGCGCATCCTTAAATCAGTAGACAATAACCTTAGCGCTTTGGGTAAGCTGACTATCAATCAGTTAATGAGTTTTAAAGGTATTGGCGAAGCCAAGGCGGTAACCATAGCTGCTGCCATGGAACTCGGCCGCCGCAGAAGGGAAGAGGCTGTGCGTGAGCTGGATAAGATAACCAGTAGCAAGGCGGTTTTCCAGATTATGCAGCCCATAATAGGCGAGCTGCCCCATGAGGAATTTTGGGTGTTGTACCTTAATAATTCTAATAAGGTAATTTATAAGAGCCAGCTGAGTAAGGGTGGGCTTACTGGTACTGTAGTAGATGTGCGTTTGGTTTATAAAACAGCACTGGAACACAATGCGGTAGCTATAATATTAAGCCATAACCACCCCAGCGGGGCACTGCAGGCAAGTGTACCCGATAAGCAGATTACCAAGCAACTGCAAGTTGCCGGTAAAGCGCTGGATATTAAGGTGTTAGACCACGTTATTATAACCGAACACAGCTACTTAAGCTTTGCTGACGAGGGGATTTTGTAGGTTATACAGTTGTTATTTGTTCTCGGTTTTAATGTATTGTTTTGCTATTATATAGTTGCCATGTAGCGTTGGTTACAATATTATATTGGCTATACATTTGGGCAGCAAGTGTAACCTCCTTACCCTCAACTTTTAGATCCAATTTATCTTCGCCACTTCTCAGGGTAATGTTACCGCTTACCGTAACCTCTTTTCCTAAATAAATGCTGTCCCATTTGTTTACCCCGGCTACTAAATATACTTCATTGTTGCTTATTAGTATGGCTCCTGTTTTTTCGTTAATTGCTGTACCCGTTATGCTACGTAGATTGCCCTGTTCTTTGGCTGATTTACATGCTGTAATTATAAACAGGAGACAGAAGAGAAAATGTTTCATAATTGGTTGGGTTATCCCTGTATAAAATTCGATTGAAATATACAAAATTCTAATTTTCATCTTATTATAAAGCAGCAGTTTTCATTCTCCATTGTTTTTTGAATTATTGTTATTTGAATTATTGTTTTTTGAATTATTGTTTTTTGAATTATTGTTTTTTGAATTATTGTTTTTTGAATTAATGATTGAACAGTACAAAGTTCGGCAAAGGCCGGGGGATAGGCTGTAGCCAAAACGGATGCTGTTGTAGCCAAAATAGCTTGGTGTCTTTTGTATAAATCGCAGGATTGTATTATAGGTTTGTTAATCTGTGAGGAAAAACCGTGTTTGTGCCGTAATTTTACCACCAAATTACTAATGCAATGGATAATTACACCATGACATTTTATTGCCAGTAATGCCTGAGTATTCAGCCGGACCCCCGAATGCGGCAGAAGGATCTTGAGCAGCAGGTACTTCAGCGCATGATAGATCATAAACTGGAGCTAATAGACTTTAACCTTACCGAAAACTATCATACCTATCCGGGCTACGAAAAGCGTGCCGGCGAACATAAGACGCTGGTAGAAATGCGTTTGTACCTTACAAGGTTTGATTTGCGCAGCAGGGATTCTATTTATAACCGCTGCCTTAGCGCACTGCAAAACGGCGAACTTTCACTGTCTGGCCTTGAGGAAAAGGATGCAGACGGCTACCCCGTGATTTTTATTTTTGACAACAAAGACCAGTCTGCTGCATCTTAAGTGTTTTTTATTGTTTTTTAAGCCAACCTGAATATTAAAATTCTTTCTCTTTCACTGCATTTTTGTTACTTTGCATACCTATACACTACACTTAAGGTATGATTAGCACCCGCAATTTGCGATTTACATACGGTAAAGGAACTGATTTTTCTTTTCCGGACATTACAGCCATACCCGCCGAAACCCTGCTTATTACAGGTGGTTCGGGCAGGGGGAAAACCACGTTGCTGCATCTTCTTGGAGGGTTGTTACGCCCGCAGCAGGGTGAGGTTATTATTGGCGATACTAATATTGCTGCACTTTCAGAGAAACAGCTGGATCATTTCAGGGGAAAAAACATTGGCATCGTACTGCAACAATCATATTTTGTTGCGGCACTGTCTGTTTTAGATAACGTTGTGCTTGCTTCATGGCTTGCCACAGGCAAGGAAGCTAAAGACAAAGCGGTTAACTTGCTTACAGACCTGGGGCTAAAAGAGCAGCTGCATAAACTACCCTCTCAGCTTAGTATAGGGCAGCAACAGCGCGTGTCTGTGGCTCGAGCGTTAATAAACAGCCCTAAGCTGCTCCTTGCCGATGAGCCTACCAGCAGCCTGGACGATGAAAACGCGTACATAGTGGCTGATTTACTTTCGTCACTGGCCAAACAGCACGGTACATCGTTAATCATAGTAACTCATGACCAACGTCTTAAAGACCGATTTACAAACCAAATTGCGCTGTAACCTATGATTACTAAAATAGCCTGGAAAAATATTTGGCACAAGCCCCTAAACACCGCACTGAGCATAATACTACTTACCGCCAGTGTAGCCATAATAACCCTGCTGATTTTACTACAACAGCAGTTTGAAAAAAAGTTTAACGACAACGTAGACGGTATAGACCTTGTGCTGGGCGCGCAAGGCAGCCCTTTACAGCTTATACTCTCGGCAGTCTACCAGGTAGATGCGCCTACGGGTAACATAAGCTACGACGAAGCAAAGGTATGGATGCGAAAGCCATCGGTTAAAGAGGCTATTCCGCTGGCTTTTGGCGATAACTACCGTGGGTTCCGCATTGTAGGTACCACGCCGGGCTACCTTTCGCATTTCGGTTCTACCATTGCTTCTGGTAAAGTGTTCAATAAAAATTTTGAGGTGGTAGTAGGTAGCGACATCGCCCGGAAAATGAACCTTAAAGTAGGCGATACGTTTTTTGGTTCACACGGCGATGCTGCAGAGGGCGAACTTCATAAAGACCACGCCTATGTAGTTACAGGCATTGCCACACCTACCGGTAAAGTGTTAGATAACCTTATACTGAGTAATGTAGCCAGTGTGTGGGCCATGCACCATGAGCATGGGCATGAAGAGGAGGGAAGCGTAGCCGATGCACATGACCATGACAGCCATGAAGGCCACCATGAGCATGAAGCACCCCACCATGAAGACGAGGCCATTAGCGAAGAAGGGCAGGAAATTACCGCTGTATTGCTTAAATTTCGCGGGCCCCAACCCGTAATCATGTGGCCCCGCATGATAGCAATGAACACAAAAATGCAGGCTGCCGCGCCGGGCCTGGAAATTAACAGGTTATTTTCGTTATTCGGCATAGGTTTACAGGCGTTGCAATACCTGGCGTACGGTATTATGCTTATTTCAGGGATTAGTATATTCATTGCACTATACAACACCCTTAAAGAACGTAAATACGAATTTGCATTATTGCGCGTTAATGGAGCAAGCAGACTGCAGCTTTTACTGCTGGTACTTATAGAAAGCCTGTTACTTTGTGTTACCGGTTTTATCTTTGGCACTATTGTTGGGCGTATAGGTTTACAGCTTATTTCGGGCAGTAGCGAATCAGAATTTAAAATGGCGTTTAACCCGTATGAGTTTGTTTGGGACAAGGAAGGATATTTACTGGCGCTTACTATCTTTGTAGGGATAATAGCGGCGGTTATTCCGGCTGTAAAAGCATACTCACTTAATATTTCTAAAACTCTTGCAAATGCATAAAACCCTAATTATAGCCGCTGTGGCATTATCTGGCGTAGTACTTACTTCATTGGGTTTACCCGAAAGTACACCCACACATAAAACTGTTACTGTAGCTCCTGCCGAGTCATCAAAACCTTTTTCAGATACGCTGAACTGGAAACTACTGGGCCAGATAAAGTACATCAAAAAGCCAAGCAAAGATTACCCTGAGGGGGTTATGTACCCTATTATTAATACCCAGCTGAAAGCAAAACAGGGCAAGCAGGTGGTTATGACAGGCTTTGTAGTGCCTATAGACAATAAAAGCTACGCACTGAGCAAAAACGTATTTGCATCGTGTTTCTTTTGCGGTAAAGCAGGGCCCGAAACCATTATGGGTATAAAAATGAAAGAGCCTATGCGCTTTAAAACGGACCAGTATGTAACGCTGAAAGGAACGTTTCGTTACAACGATTCTGATGTGGAAGACTGGATTTATCATATAGAAGATGCCGAAGTGGTGAAAAAATAATATGAAGTTAACCGATAAAAAAGCCGTTTTTTTTGACCTGGACCACACCCTGTGGGATTTTGAAAAAAATTCGGCACTGGCGTTTGAGCAAATACTTACGGAAAATAAAGTAGGCGTAGATGTAGCCGAGTTTGTGTCGGTACATGTGCCCATTAACGCCCAGTACTGGAAACTGTACCGCGATGGCCTGGTTACGCAACAGCAGCTGCGCTACGGCCGTTTAAAAGATGTATTTAATGCGCTTAATTATGAGGCAGACGATACACTTATAAATACCTTAAGCGAACAGTATGTAGCTACACTGCCGCTTAACAATCATTTGTTTGACGGTGCCATAGAACTGCTGGAATACCTTAAACCTAAATACGCGCTGCATATTATAACCAATGGTTTCCACACCGTGCAGGAAGGTAAAATGAAAAACAGTGGCCTTGATGCGTATTTTACAACGGTTACAAACAGCGAAAATGCAGGCTGTAAAAAGCCACATCCCGATATTTACCACTATGCCCTTACAGCCGCAGGAGCAGAGAAACACCACAGTGTAATGATTGGCGACTGTATAGAGGCCGATGTTCAGGGTGCGTTAGATTACGGTATAGATGCTGTTTTCTTTAACGAGCACAAGGTAGACACACCGCAGCATATACTTCAGGTAAACCACCTTTTGGAACTTAAAAATATTTTGTAAATGAAGAAACTCGTACTTTTAATAGCGCTTTTGGCCTCGGGGCTACTTTCGGCACAATCAGAGGTTATAAACAACTATAAGTATGTTATAGTACCGCGCAAGTTCGACTTTTTTAGGGAAGCCGATCGTTTTAAGCTTAACACGCTTACAAAAATGGCGTTTGAGCGATATGGCTTTAAAACTTATTTTGATGATGAGCAGTTACCGGTTGAGGTAGCCATGAACCGTTGTAACGCGCTTTATGGTAATCTTGATAATGCTTCGGGTATGTTGTCTACCACCATTTATGTGGTGTTAAAAGACTGTAACGGTAAAGAAGTGCTGCGTTCAGGTAAGGGAAAGAGTAAAACAAAAGAACTTCAAAAAGCGTATTACGAGGCCACACGCGCCGCTATAAACTCGTTAAAAGAAGTTCCGTACAATTATGTAGGAGATGCCGCTGCAGCGCAGTATCTGGCAAGCCAGGGGGTTATACTGCCTGCGGCTCAGTCTCCCACAGTAAACCCGGCTAACAACGCACCTTCACAGGTACAGCCCGAAGTAAAACCACAGCAAACGGTGAACGAAAACACCTTGTTTGCACAGCCCATAGCTAACGGTTATCAACTGGTAGACAGCACACCTAAAGTGGTACTGAAAATGTACCGCACCTCGCAGCCGGATTCATATTCGGCTAACGGAGAGGGTAAATCAGGTGTGGTGTTTAAAAAAGGTAACGACTGGTTTTTTGAATATTACGTAAACGACAAGCTTGTAAGCGAAAAGCTAAGTATTAAGTTTTAGTCTGGGTTTCTTAGCTTCTGAGTTCCTGAGACACTTACTTTCTTATCTACTTATCTATAACCATAATATACAAAAGTAAAAAATGCTTCCTCTAATATTTACAGAGGAAGCCTTTTTTTATCTATCATAATAGCATCAGCTAAGTAGCTCAGGGACTCAGGTACTAAGCAACTCTTAATACCCATATTTCCCATTCCAGCGTTTGCGCAGTAAATCCCTATCCGCATTTTCCCGACTGTTAGCTCCCGGTTCGTAGAATGTGGTATTGCTAATTTCATCGGGTAAAAACTCCTGTGTGGCAAAATTATTATCGTAGTCGTGGGCATATTTATAGTCGTCGCCGTAGCCTAGTTCCTTCATTAGTTTTGTAGGCGCATTGCGCAAGTGCAGCGGCACAGGCAGGTCGCCGGTTTGCTTTACTACGCTCTGTGCTTTTCCTATTGCCATGTAAGTGGCGTTACTTTTAGGTGAATTAGCCAGGTATACGGCGCACTGGCTGAGTATAATCCGCGATTCAGGATAGCCTATGGCACTTACCGCCTGAAAGGTATTGTTAGCCATAATAAGTGCCGTGGGGTTAGCATTGCCTATGTCTTCGCTAGACAGTATCAGCAGCCTTCGGGCTATAAACTTCAGGTCTTCGCCGCCCTCTATCATCCGGGCCAGCCAGTACACCGCCCCATTTGGGTCGCTTCCGCGTATAGATTTTATAAAAGCGGAAATAATGTCATAGTGCTGCTCACCGGTTTTGTCATACAAAACCGTATTTTTTTGTACCAGCTGCATTACGCGGTCGTTTGTAATAACAATGTCGTTGCCCTCGCTGGCGTTAATAACCAACTCAAAAATATTCAGAAGCTTACGGCCGTCGCCCCCGCTAAGGCGCAGCAGGGCTTCGGTTTCTTTAAGGTCTATATTTTTGGTCTTCAGTATATGGTCGGCCTTCATGGCACGATGCAGCAACGCTTCCAAGTCGTCTCGCGTAAACGCATTTAGTACATATACCTGGCAGCGCGAAAGCAATGCGGGAATCACTTCAAAACTTGGGTTTTCGGTAGTGGCGCCTATAAGCGTTACCCATCCGCGCTCTACGGCAGCCAGTAACGAATCCTGTTGGGATTTGCTAAACCGGTGAATCTCGTCTATAAACAGAATCGGGTTTTTAGAGGTAAACATGCCGCCGCTTTGCTTCGCTTTGTCTATAACCTCGCGCACATCTTTTACGCCGCTGTTTATGGCACTCAGCACAAAAAACGGGCGGTTGCTTTCCTGTGCCATAATCTGCGCCAGGGTGGTTTTTCCTGTACCCGGAGGCCCCCATAGTATAAGCGATGGTATAATGCCACGGGCTATCTGCTGGGTTAAAGAGCCGTTTGGCCCTACCAGGTGCAGCTGGCTTATGTATTCTGATAAATGTTGCGGGCGTATGCGTTCTGCTAATGGTGCTTCCATGGTGTAAAATTACGTATTTGACACAAAAAAGCCTCTTTTAGAAATGCTAAATACTAAGGGTGCCGTATTTCCGTTTTTAACATAAACCAAATACATAAACCAATGAACCGGCTGTTTTTGCTTACTTTTTTTGTATGTTCTGTCGTTTTTGCGCAACCAAAACTGTTTCGTTTTCTTGATGGGGCCACAAATACACCGCTACAGGATGCAGATGTTTATACCGACTCTGTGTTTGTGGGCGCAACCAACTACAACGGAAACATTAAAATTGATGCTTCGGGTAAGTATAATAGCGTTATCATTAGTCATGTTAATTATTACAGGCGTATTATACCGAAAGATTCTTTGGCTATTAAAAAAGTATTTAAGGTAACTAAGCGCGATAATGTGCTTGATGAGGTAGTGGTAGACTCCTGTACCGATAAGGATAGCACAACTTTACCTTACACTAATTTTTCTTTTGGGATGAAAATTGCCAGCCCTGTTAAGGCTTCTGCGGGGGATAGGATTACAGCGCTTAAATTTAGGGTAACCAATACACATGGAGTTAAAGGGCTTAATTTTCTTCCTTTCAAGGCTAATGTGTATGCGCTAGACAGCATCACAAAACTACCGGGAAAGCCGCTCTTGCCTCAGGATATAGTTGTTGAAAATAAAAATGGAGCCACCTGGGCTACCATAGATATTTCTAAATACGATATTAAAGTCCCCAGGCAAGGTGCCTGCGTGGTTTTTATTATTCCGGGTTTAGAAAGTTTAGACGAGGGTTTTTATAAAACCTTTACGGTAATGTCTAAGGTGGGCGCCATATCGGCAGTGCCCTACCTTAAATGGGAGCGTACCAGCCACAAAAATAGTGGGTTTATTTATGATAGTTTTATAGATATGAATACCGGAATAACCAGCCCACAGATGTGGAAACGTATTAAGGGAGCGCGCTATATAATGGATGTTGAAATTAAGAAAACGAGGAAGTAGGTTTTGTAGAAATTAAACGTGTGGGTATTTGGGTAAGTATTAGAATTGACAACGCGCTTTTTAGGGTATATACCAGACTGCCATTTTAACAGGAAAAAAACTTTGGATGCTTTTTTGAGTACCTTGGGGCATGAAACAGGATAACGAACCCTTTAAGTTTTCGCCCTCTGTAATTTTATGGCCTTTAGCCGCGGTGCTGGCTATATGGATTTGTTATTGGGTCGAAATAAAATACCATTTATACCTTACGCAATACGGCATTTTACCACTTACATTCGTGGGGCTGCGCGGCATAGTGCTCAGCCCTTTTTTGCACGGTAGCCTGGAGCATATTTATAACAACAGTATCCCGCTTTTTTTGCTCATTGCTGCCCTGCGCTACTTTTACCGAAGGTACACGCTACAGGTAATTATGTACGGTGTGCTTATATCGGGGTTTATTACTTGGCTCATAGGGCGGGGGGGAAGCTACCATATAGGCGCCAGCGGACTTATATACGTACTGGTAAGTTTTATATTTTTTAAAGGCATACAAACGGGTTATTACAGGCTGGTGGCACTATCGTTAACCATAGTGCTGCTGTACGGCAGTATGCTGTGGTATGTGTTCCCAGGGGTAGATGAGCAGGTAAGTTGGGAAGGGCACCTGGGCGGATTTTTGGCGGGTTTCCTCTTTTCTAAGGCTTACGATACGCCGGAGTATAAAAACAGGCACATTGTATACGACTGGCAAAAACCGGACTTTGACCCTAAATCCGACCCGTTTATGAAACGGTTTGACGAAAACGGAAATTTTGTAAACCCACCGAAACCGGAAGACATAGAGGTAGTAGATGCCGAGATTTTATCTCCACCAAAGCCTAGTACTACACTGCCCGTACAGGTGGTTTATGTCTATAAAGTGGACGGTAACCACCATGATAAAGAAGCCACGTTTGAGTAATCTAACGCGGCTTTTCTGTTGTATTGACTTGTTGTAAACGTTACATTCTTTGCCTCACCGCTTCGTAAAGGAACGCGCCACAGGCTACCGATACGTTTAATGAAGATATAGTACCGTACATAGGTAGTTTCGCTTTGTCGTCTACAATTTTTAGTACCGATGGGTTAATGCCGCGGTCTTCGCTGCCCATAATTATTGCCACAGGTTCGTTAAACGAAACATCATAAATGGTGTTTTCTGTTTTTTCTGTTGCTGCTATGGTTTTTATACCCGACCCTTGCAGGTGGAAAATAGCATCTTTAATATGCTCTACCTTACAAATAGGTACATTAAACACAGCACCCGCCGATGTTTTTACCGTATCTCCATTTACGGGTGCCGAGCCCTGTTTTTGTACAATAATACCGTCTACACCGGTACACTCTGCTGTGCGTATAATAGCGCCAAAGTTGCGCGCATCGCTTAGCTGGTCCAGTATAAGGAACAGGGGTGTTTTACCGCTTTCAAGCACAGTTTCAATAAGCGTTTCCATATCATGAAACTTTACCGGCGATATGCTTGCCACCGCGCCCTGGTGGTTGTTTGGGGTAAGGCGGTTTAGCTTTTCTACAGGTACGTAGGTAAAGTTAACGCTGTTTTGTTTAAGTACTTTCAGCAATTCGCGCATCAGGTCGCCCTGGGCGTCTTTCTGTACAAAAACCTTGTCTACTTCTTTTCCTGCGTTTATTGCTTCAATAATGGCACGTATGCCAAATATCTGGTATTCTTTTTCCATAGTGCAAAGGTATAAAAAAACCACCCTGAAAAGGGTGGTTTCTGTAGTATGTTAAGAAAACTACTAATATTCGTCTTCCTGAAAGCCTGTACGCTTGGTTCCTGCAAATATAAGTGTAGTGCTTTTGTCGTAGTCAAATACCCCTTTAAAGTAGATACTGTCTACCACTACACCTGTTTTAGAGTGTCCAGCGTTTTTCAAAACTTTACCTTCGGTAATTGTTACTTTAGAATCGTCTGCAAGGTTAGCAGCATCTGTAGCACTAAAGGTAAGATTTGAATTGTTTACATTAACAACAGACTCCAGGTACCAGCCTGTAAATGAAGAACCAGAACGGTCGCTTATCCACATGCCGCCTTTATTGTCGTCATAGGTTTTATGAAATGCATGTTGTACATACACCTCACCTGTGGTTGCATCTGTAATGTCAATCCACCATTCTCCGTTCATTGCCTCGCTGGGAGCTCCGCCTTGTTTGTAGTCAGCGTATCCGTCGTCGTTACAAGAAACCGCTATAGCACATATACACAATGCAAGTAGTTTGGTTTTTATATTTGAAATCATGCTTCTCATTTTTTTGATTACAGTTGAACCTGTTTTAAGTGTATTTCGAAGGTATAGGTAGTTGATGTAGACCACACTGTTACTAAATCAATCGTCTTAGCTGTAGGGTTTACCGTCATAGACATGATTTCAGTAGGATCTCCAAAAGTCGCGTTGTACTGCGTACCTGGGAAACTAAAATCATTGGTAGCAATGTCGTTGGCCGTTATTATTCCGTTAGGAGTAATGTAGCCCACGCCATAATTTCTTCCATAATCATAATATCCTCCAATAGCGTCTGAGATTTGATAGTTTCCATCGCTATTTTTCCATATAAGTACATACTTAAGATCGGTATATTGTGCACTTACTGCACCGTTTCTTTTAACTGTAGAGGTGTAAAGTCCTTCGATACTGTTTACAAGGTCTCCGGTGTTTCCTACATATATTGTACGGTTTGCAACGCCATCAAAACCATCTTGGTTTGTTGCAGAATATGAGGCAGTATAAAGGTCTGGAACATTTGTTCCCAATGTGCCGTTGTAGGTTTCCCCTCTAAATCTTCCCTTATAGCTTGTAGTTACAGGTACTTCTGCGCCATCTATTGTGGCTACCGCCCCGGGATCATTAAAAGTTCCGCCCACCGTTACTGACGTGAAGCTATCTCCGTTTACAGTGATTAGTGGATAGTTAGTAACCTTTGAATGAATAGGCTCTTCAGGGCTACATGAGAGCATAGACAAAGCGGCCCCTACTCCTAAAATGCTAAGTTTTAATATATTTTTCATAGAGCTATTTTTATTCAGGTTTTTTGTCCCACCATACGTTCTCTCTTAAAGTAGCATGCTGAGTTATGTTAGGGTTACGGCTTACCTCGTCGTCTGGGTAGAACAGTATGCTAGGAACATCGGTACCTGTAAATACAGATATCAAAGATGGAATCCTGTTACCTACTGAATAATTTTGCGTACCTGTAGGAACAACTTCAGGGAACTTCGTACGTGTTGATTCTATATAAGTTTCTATCGTGCTGATATAAGCAAGTCCTGCCCATTTTTGAATAATTACCTGCCTTACATCTGTTTCAACGTTACCTGTAGACTGGAACTCATACGCACCGCCTGCATTTGTAAAAGTAGTTGCATCTTCGGTAGCATCTAACCCATAAAATTCTTTATAAATGCTAAACGAAGCATCGACACCAGCGTCATATTTAGCTTTTGCACCCGTTCCGCCTGCATACCTTATAAGGGCTTCTGCTTGTAAAAAGTTGCTCTCTGCTAATGTTATAAAAAATACCGGAGTTGTAGGCCCTATATTAGGTCGCGCATAAGCCGTAGCAGTATTGTTGAAAGTATTTCCACTTCCTTGAGGAATAGATGTATAAGTTCCGGTAGCACTTGCACGGTATACGGCTTCTAAACGTGGATCGGAGTTTTCGTTATAAAAGTCATGAAGTGCATTACTTGCCACGTGATTTACGTCTCCAAGACCCGTTTGTGAAAGGAATGTTTCATAGAAAGGATTCCTTTTGTTAGCTGAAGTTGCAAAGTTTTTAAATGCTGCATCGGCAGTTATAAAATTACCTTCTGTTAGCAGGGCATTAACCGCAGCAGGATTTGCCTGGCTGGTGTAAGCCATACGAATGTACATTTTTAGCTTCAGGGTATTAACAAACTTAATCCACTGACTTATACTGGCACCATAAATTACATCTTGGGTACCTACACTTGGAGTGCTCGGATTTGCATTGTACGCGGCAACAGCAGCATCAAGTTTAGTAAGCAGGTCAGCGTATATAGCCTGGCCAGAATCTGTTTTAGGAGTAATATTTCCGCTTGTACCTTGTAGTGCCTCAGTATATGGAACATCACCAAAAAGGTCTACAAGCAGCTGAAATGTGTATGCCCTAAGTGCTTCTGCAATCAGTGCAGTTCCTGTGTCGTTAGAAGCATTAGCTTGCTCCGTTACAAATTTAAGGTCGGTAAGTACACCTGCGTATAACTGCGTCCACGGGGTGTTAGCGTACGCCGTGTTTAGGTTATACGAGTCGATGTTTTCATATTGGCTTGCCGATGGTGCCTGAGTGTGGTACTGGGCATAGAAGCCGCCCAGGTTTGTAAGCTCACCTCCAACTACCGCTGCAAGGGTAGATTCAGCAGATGTAAGTGCTAAACCTGCATTGATCTCTCCCGGATAGTTAGGGTCTGTATTGATATCAAGTTTTTCGTCGCAAGAAACAAAAAGACCTAATACAAAAACTATGAGTATTTTATTTATATTTTTCATATCCTTTTGTTATTTAGAAGTTAGCCTTTAAGCTAAAGCCAAGACTGCGTGTAGAAGGGTTTGCGCTAAATTCCCCGAACTGGCTAGACAGGTCATTACCAAATGTAGAAACCTCTGGGTCTATGTACTGGTTACTAGATGGTGTCCAAAGGAAAAGGTTGCGTCCTATTACTGATGCAGATAGTGAATTTATGAAAGTTCCTTTAAGAAGGTCAGATGGTAGCTTGTAACTAAGTACCACTTCACGAAGTTTTACAAACGATTTGTCTATTACATTAGCACGTGCATTTGCATCTGCCCTGTAGTAGTCATCCATATACTCTCCACTAACAGGAGTAGTGTTAGGTGTGTAGGTAACAGCTCCGTCTGCACCTGTTGTTTTAACTACAGAATTAGGAACAATAAACGGCTCACGACCATTGTACGTAGTAGTTATAGAGTTTCCTGTGAAACGTGTAATATCTGCTGTTCTTGAATACATAAGACCACCTTGCCTAATGTCAAATGTAAAGTCTAATGACAGGCCTTTCCAGCTAATGTTGTTTGTAATACCCATAGTATAGTCATACTGAGAGTCGCCATATATCTGCTTTGTAGAGGCAGCTACCGGTACACCGTTTGCATCAACAACTACGTTTCCGCTTGGATCTGTTTCCGGAACGTAACCTTTTATTAAACCTACCGGTTGCCCTTTCTGAGCTATATATTCATAGGTGCTTAAGCCACCAAGAGGTACAGTAGTAAGCCTAGGGTCCAGTTCTTCTAGTACAGATCTTGCTTTCGTGTAATTAAGGCTGGTAGACCATCCAAAACCTTCGGGGTTTTTAGCCCAGTTAAAAGTAACTAAACCTTCAAAACCTTTTGTCCTTAGCCTACCTACGTTAGCTACCTGAGATGTGTAACCAGATGAAGGGGCTAATGCCAATGAAAGAATTTGGTTATCTACCCTTGCGTTGAAGTATGTTGCATCTACAGTAACAAAGTTTTTAAACAGCGATAGCTCTGTACCTACCTCAAACTCTGTTCTGATTTGTGGCTTAAGGTCAGGGTTAGGCATCCTGTTACCTATAGTATAGGCACTTATTCCGTTTATAGGGTAAGTTAGGTTACCAAAGCCCATACCTACGTTTGTAGGAACAAATACGTTTTGTACCTGGTAAGGGCCTGTATCTCCACCGGCAGTACCGTAACCGGCTCTTAGTTTACCGTAGTTGATTACTTTTTCTATACCTGGTAAAGAACGGGTAAATACCCAGCTACTGTTTACACCGGCATAAAGTTGAGAACGGTTTGCTGCAGGTAGTGTAGAGTACCAGTCGTTACGCACATTACCGGTTAAGAATAGTTCATCTTTATAAGAAAGTGTTGTAGTATCATAAAGGCCATATATTTTTCGTTGATCTATATATGTTCCCACCACAGGAATTTCTGCACTGTTAGCAAGTGAATAGAAGCCCGGAATATCTTGTGAAGCTACAGAAGCGCTTAGGCTGGTTGTTCTTACATCGTTAATGTTTAAACCTCCAGAAGATGAAAGTTTAATTTGGTCTGTAATATCTACATTAAAGTTAGCCAGGATATCGTGGTTAACCTGCTTGTAGTTAAACATGCTTTCAGAGTAGCTGCCAGGGCCTTCGGTTGTAGATCCGTCGTTAGGGCTGCCCGGTAGAGCATCTATACGCGCAGTCCATATTTTAGTGTGGTCGTTATAGCTGTCAAGACCAAATCGGTAGGTAAATGACAACCATTTTGTAGCCTCGTAGTTAAACTCCGTACTGGCAAGAAAACGTTCTTTTTTGTTCTTACTTCCGTTTTCGTTTAGTGTAAAGTAAGGGTTTGTAATACCGTAAGGAGTGTAGTAGTTGCTTACATTATGGAAATCTCCCAGATAGTCCTTAAATTCTGTGATAGGAATATCGTTAGGTATTTGCATAAGGTTGTTGTAAACTGTAACACCTTGTCCTGTAGCTACAGATTTTCCGCTCGTGTTTATATAGCTTAGGCTACCACTAATGCTTATTTTATCCACTTTTGTAGCACCTGAAAGGGATAGGTTATTTCTCTCAAAAGAGTCGGCATCTGTTGGGTAAATACCGTCCTGAGCCGTATTAGAGAACGATAAACGTACAGTGCTGTCACCGTGGCCACCTGAAACTGATACCGAGTTAATCTTAGATGTACCGGTGGTAAAGAAGTTTTCAAGCTGGTCTTTCTGGAAAGAGTACGGCTTTATAAGCTGGCTGTTGTTTACAACATGGCCCCATATACGAGGAAGTCCGTCAAATTTAGGCCCCCATGATCCGTTTTCAATTAGATAGTGGGTACCATCCCAGCCTTGACCAAATTGATTTTGGTACCTAGGAGTCCTGTTAATTTGGGTAAAAGTAGTTGTGGTAGTAAAATCGATAGATAATTTACCTTTTTTACCCTTTTTAGTAGTAATAAGGATTACTCCGTTAGCCGCCCTTGAACCATAAAGTACTGTTGCAGAAGCACCTTTAAGTACTGTCATGCTTTCAATGTCCTGAGGGTTAATGTCGTTGATACCGTTACCAAAGTCGTATCCGCCAGATAGGCTTGATGACGAGTTTGCTACGTTACTGATAGGAATACCATCTACAACAAATAGTGGCTGGTTAGACCCTGCAAGGGATTTAATACCCCTTATCATAATGCTTGATGAAGCTCCCGGGTCTGTAGACGATGCTGATATTACAACACCGGCAACTTTACCTTTAAGCGCATCTGAAACGTTTGCCTGCTCACCGCGTACAATCTCATCAGAGTTTAGAGTGTTTGTTGCTGCACCAAGCGAATTATTGCTAATCAAAACATTAGCATAAGAAATG
>JAAXJD010000163.1:20262-22614 GCA_012270005.1 Flavobacterium sp.
TCTCTTTTAATACCCACGGCCGTCACTACAACGCCTTCAAGCTCCTGGGCAGAGTCCGCCATTTTTACATTAATCGAAGCATTTGAAGCTTTGATTTCCTGTGTGGACATTCCCACAAATGTAAATACCAGAATTTGGTCTGGTGTGGCCTTAATCTGGAATTTTCCGTCAAAGTCCGTTTGTGCGCTTGTAGTGGTTCCTTTTACCAAAACATTAACACCCGGAAGCGGAAAACCCGTCTGATCGGTAACAGTTCCTGAAACTGTTCTTTCTTGTGCAAATGAAATTTGCATCATTAACACGCAGAGCAATGTTAATAAAACCTGAAGTTTCGTTTTCATTAGTGAATCAATTGAGTTAGTCAATTTCAAATATCTGAATTTAAGTTAATGAAAACAATATATTTATGATAAATTTTAGATAAAGCGAAGTGTTAAAGCCGAAAAACAGCATTTAAATGTTAAAATTTTGTTTTAAAACTTATGTGTACTATTGAGTTTGAAAGCTTTACGTTTTGTGATTTTTCTGTGCCGTTTGCGTAAATTATGTTAAAAATCCCGTTTGAAGTGAAAATTTTTGCTCCGAAACCGATTGAGAATAATCCGTTATTTTGGTTTGTAGCGTGGTCTTGATAGTAGCCAACGTCAAATATACTATGCAAGCATAAATTTTCTGACGCAATATAGCGGTATTCGGTCATTAAAAAACTATACATATCGCCTTGTAAAATATTTTCATTAAATCCGCGTATCGAATTTATACCGCCAAATCTTTGTAGTTCATTTACTACAAAATTTTGACTATTAAGGTAATACAGTTGTGTTTTTGTATAAATCAGGTTTTTATTGTTTAAAGGGGCGTTGTAATCTGCTATTGCCTGGGCAAAGTATTGGTTGCTGTTTCCTTTTTCGCTATCGCGTTTTCCGTTGCCATACCTTATATGTAAGGTGTAGCGCTCGGGGAAAAATGTGTAGCGGTTGTCATAGGCTGCTGTTTCGTAAGTCGCAGTCCAGAATTTGCTGTTGTAGCCACTGAGGCTTGTGTTGGTTTGTGCGGTGCTTACCGATGTGGTGGCGCTTCGGCCTATAAGGATCTTTGTGTTGTATTTAAAATAATACGCCAGGTTTATATTAGAAACCGTATTCTGGAACGTGCTGTCTTGCCTGAAGATTTGTAAATCGCCTTTAATCCCTATTGGGCTTTTAAAAATGTAAGGCAGCTCCAGGCTGGTGTTAAAGGTGCTTTGCTTTTGTCCGTTGTTTTTCCAGTACAAGTTAAATTTTTCTCCATTGTTTAAGGTGTTTATCAGCGTCAGGTCCAGATAGCCATTTAGTTTTAGTTTTTGCTGTTCATCGTTGCTAAATCCTATAAAACCGTCAAATGTGTTGGCATTGGCTTTTTGCGCATACACATATATAGTAGTAGTGTCTTGCTTAAAAAGAATTTCCGGATAACGGGGCAGCGACACAAACCTCAAATTATTAAAGGTTTGGTAAATCTTCTGAATGTTGTCTTTATTAAAAGGTTTCTTCTTGTATTGCTTTAAAATATTTCGCCGTATGCTTTCAGGAAACTTTGGGTAACCTTCTATAACGAGGTTGTCTACACTGCGTTTTTTTTCGAGTGTCAGTTGTAGGGTAGTGGTTAGTATGTTGTTTTTTCTGGTATAATTCGTAAGTTGTAGCTGGCTTAACGGATAGCCTTTCTGTTCAAGTAGGGTGAGTTTTCCAGACATAAAGTTTTCAATCCCTGCCGGGCTAAGGTTAATGGTGTCTTCAGTGATGTTTAGTAAATCTTTCTCGGATTTGGAAAGAAGTTTGGTTGCTACCTTAATGTTGGCTATGCGTGAACCCAGTTTGTAATGAAATAAGTAAGTGGAGTCGTTTAGCTTTATATTAGCGCTGATTTGTGATTCAAAGAACCCGGCTGCGTAGAGTTGCGTCGCCAGGCGTTCGGTTTCGGTCTTAAGGCTTTTTGCGTTTGGGTGTACCTTTGTGTATCCTATAGAGTCGATAGTTGCAGTTTCGGTTTTTGTAGCACCCTCGGCAGTAAGGTACACGTTTTGTGCTGCCGTTTTCAGGCAGAAAAACATACATATATATATAAGGAGTGTTTTTTTCAATCGGGTCTTATTTCCGGCTTGTAAAAATAACGCAAATATTTGCTGAAAAATATGCGAAGGTTAACCTATTGGTAAGCCAGTTGAAAATTAATGAATTAGGATTTGTTTTATTAATTATAATTTCTAACTTTTCATGCCCTAAAAAATCGGGTTTTTAAAGAATAAGAAATTATTAGAAATAATTATGCCAACAATTCAAAAATAAGTAATAACAGGGAAAACCCATAAAA
>JAAXJD010000163.1:22624-28958 GCA_012270005.1 Flavobacterium sp.
AAGCGCATATATACAGAATAGAATTCTTAATGCAGAAAAATTTTGTTGGATAAACTAACTCAAAACAAGCGGAAAAAATATTTGAGCCGGCTGTGTAGAAGAATACGCTTGAAAATTAATGAATTATGATTTGTTTTATTAATTATAATTCCTACATTTGCAACCCCGAAAAAAGCGGGTTTTTTAATTTATAGAAATATTTAATAACAATTATGCCTACAATTCAACAATTAGTAAGAACTGGGAGAACCCAGATAACTAAGAAGAGTAAATCGGCTGCTTTGGATTCTTGTCCTCAACGCAGGGGCGTTTGTACACGTGTTTACACTACAACACCTAAGAAACCTAACTCGGCAATGCGTAAAGTTGCCAGGGTACGTTTAACAAATGGTAATGAAGTAAACGCATACATCCCAGGTGAAGGTCATAACCTACAAGAGCACTCGATAGTATTAGTTAGGGGCGGAAGGGTAAAAGACTTACCTGGTGTAAGGTATCACATTGTACGTGGTGCTCTTGACACGGCAGGTGTTGCAGGTAGAACTCAACGTAGGTCTAAGTATGGTGCTAAGCGTCCTAAGCCAGGACAACCAGCAGCAGCTCCGGCAAAAGGTAAGAAAAAGTAATCATTAAAGCTTTTAAACAAAAGACATGAGAAAAAGACAGGCTAAAAAAAGACCACTTTTACCGGATCCTAAATTTAACGACCAGCTTGTAACACGTTTTGTGAACAACCTGATGTGGGATGGTAAAAAATCTACAGCTTTTAAAGTTTTCTATGATGCTATTGAAATCGTAGAAAACAAAAAACAAGACGCAGAAAAACCTGCTCTTGAAGTATGGAAAGATGCTCTTACTAACGTAATGCCGCACGTAGAAGTACGTAGCCGCAGGGTAGGTGGTGCTACATTCCAGATTCCTATGCCGATTCGTCCGGACAGGAAAATATCTATGGCCATGAAATGGCTTATACTTTATGCAAGAAGGAGAAACGAGAAATCTATGGCTCAAAGGCTTGCTACTGAAATCCTTGCTGCTGCTAAGGAAGAAGGTGCTGCTGTTAAAAAGAGAATGGATACTCACAAAATGGCTGAGGCTAACAAAGCGTTCTCTCACTTTAGATTTTAATTAAACAACACAGCATAAAGAACAACTAAAATGGCAAGAGACTTAAAATACACGCGTAATATAGGTATTGCTGCTCACATCGACGCCGGTAAGACTACGACTACAGAGCGTATTCTTTTCTATACCGGTAAATCTCACAAAATTGGTGAGGTTCACGATGGTGCTGCAACTATGGACTGGATGGCTCAGGAGCAGGAAAGGGGTATTACCATTACTTCAGCTGCTACTACTTGTACTTGGAACTTCCCTACAGAACAAGGTAAAAGCCTTCCTGAAACCCAGCCTTACCACTTTAACATCATTGATACCCCGGGTCACGTTGACTTTACCGTAGAGGTAAACCGTTCACTAAGGGTACTTGATGGTCTTGTGTTCCTGTTTAGTGCAGTTGATGGTGTAGAGCCACAATCTGAAACTAACTGGAGGCTTGCAGATAACTACAAAGTACCTCGTATGGGCTTTGTAAACAAAATGGACCGTCAGGGTTCTAACTTCCTTGCTGTATGCCAGCAGGTAAAAGACATGCTTAAGTCTAACGCTGTGCCATTGGTTCTTCCAATTGGTGAAGAGCAAGACTTTAAAGGTGTTGTAGACCTTATAAGGAACCAGGCTATTGTATGGCATGACGAAACTCAGGGTGCTACTTTTGATATTGTGCCTATCCCTGAGGATATGAAAGAAGAAGTTCACCAGTACAGGTCGCAACTTATTGAAGAAGTGGCTGCATACGACGAGAACCTTCTTGAAAAATACATGGAAGACGAAAACTCTATTACAGAGGAAGAAATCAACGAAGCGCTAAGGAAAGCTACCATAGATATGGCTATCATCCCTATGCTTTGTGGTTCGTCATTCAAAAACAAAGGTGTTCAGTTTATGCTGGATTCAGTATGTAAGTTCCTTCCTTCGCCACTTGATAAAGAAGCTATTGAAGGTACTAACCCTAATACTGGCGAGGCTATCTCTCGTAAGCCATCTGTTTCTGAGCCGTTCTCTGCACTTGCATTTAAAATTGCAACTGACCCTTATGTAGGTCGTCTTGCATTCTTCAGGGCGTACTCTGGTCGTCTTGATGCAGGTTCTTACGTGTTTAACGCACGTAGCGAAAGCAAAGAGCGTATCTCTCGTATCTACCAGATGCACGCTAACAAGCAAAACCCAATCGAATTTATCGAGGCTGGTGATATTGGAGCGGCTGTAGGTTTTAAAGATATCAAAACAGGTGATACACTTTGTGATGAGAAAAACCCTATCGTTCTTGAAAGTATGAACTTCCCTGATCCGGTAATCGGTATCGCTGTTGAGCCTAAAACTAAGGCCGACGTAGATAAAATGGGTATGGCACTTGCAAAACTTGCAGAAGAAGACCCTACGTTTACAGTAAGGACAGACCATGCTTCAGGACAAACTATTATCTCTGGTATGGGTGAGCTTCACCTGGACATTCTTGTAGACCGTCTTAAGCGTGAGTTTAAGGTAGAAGTTAACCAGGGTGAGCCTCAGGTAGAGTACAAAGAGGCTATTACACGTGCTGCTAACCACAGGGAAACATATAAGAAACAGTCTGGTGGTCGTGGTAAATTCGGTGATATCGTATTCCGTCTTGAGCCGGCTGACGAGGTTGATGGTAAAGTACCAATGGGCCTTCAGTTTGTAAACGAAGTAAAAGGTGGTAACATCCCTAGGGAATTTATCCCTGCTATCGAAAAAGGTTTCAAAGAAGCTATGAAGCAAGGTCCTCTTGCAGGTTACGAAATGGACAGTATGAAGGTTACTCTTCTTGATGGTTCATTCCACCCTGTAGACTCGGATGCACTATCATTCGAACTTGCAGCTAAAATGGGTTACAAAGAGGCTGCTAAAGCTGCCGGTGCTGTAATCCTTGAGCCTATCATGAAGCTGGAAGTACTTACTCCTGAAGAAAACATGGGTGATATCGTAGGTGACCTTAACCGTCGTCGCGGTCAAATCAACAACATGGACGACAGGGCAGGTTCTAAAGTAGTTAAGGCTAGTGTGCCACTTTCAGAAATGTTCGGATACGTTACTACGCTTCGTACACTTTCTTCAGGTCGTGCAACTTCTACAATGGAGTTCTCTCACTATGCAGAAACACCTTCTAACATCGCCGACGAAGTAATTAAAAAAGCTAAAGGCAACGCTTAATTTTCAAGAAAATGAGTCAAAAGATCAGAATAAAATTAAAATCATACGATCACAGCCTTGTAGACAAGTCTGCTGAAAAGATCGTTAAAACTGTAAAAAGCACCGGTGCTGTAGTAACAGGTCCTATTCCTTTGCCTACACACAAAAAGATTTTCACTGTATTACGTTCTCCGCACGTAAACAAAAAATCTAGGGAGCAGTTTGAAGTAAGCTCTTACAAAAGGCTACTTGATATTTACAGCTCGTCTTCTAAAACTATCGATGCTCTAATGAAACTTGAGCTTCCTAGTGGTGTAGAAGTTGAAATCAAAGTGTGATAATTCCACTCTTTATATAAGAACCCGGCTTATGCCGGGTTTTTTTATTTTTATCCCGTAGTGGCTGGTGTTAACTTTTTTTTGTATTATAGCCCCACTTAAAACCATCCAATACCTTTTTATATGAAATCATTTTTTGTGGCGGCCTTGCTTCTTATTAGTACGGTTGCAATTGCCCAGTGTTTTATTGCTATTGATAAAGATACCTATGAGTTGGTAGATAATGTTAACTACACATTGTTTAATAATAAGAAGCCGGTTTACAATGCAGTTACGTTACCAGATAAGTTAAATACAATACATAAAGATATTGTTTTTGATTCCATAGCGTTGTCGAGGGTAGACTACGAAACGTTTGGCGCTGCCAGGAAGAATATGGATTCAGTCTTTTATCTTACCAAGAAAATCTTTTACCTGGACGAAGTAGTGATTGGTTCAGATAATAAAAAACAAATTGTGCTGGGAGAAACCAATCGATTTGTAAAACGTAGGTCTTCTGCTATTTCCGATGAATTGGTTTATGGCCTAATGTTTAGGAATGGGACACCGCACGACTATGTTTTAGATAAATTTGCCTTTTATGTAGAAAAGGTAAAAGTAAGGACCGCTTACAAGGTTAATTTTATCTCTGTAGATGAAGATGTACGGCAGGAGAATTTTCATTTACTAAACCCGGGTGAGGTAATTTATGCAACAGACACATTGTATCTTAACCCGAAAGACAAAAATAAAATAGAGCTGGCGTTGCCGAAGGACTTTTATTTGCCTTCAACTAAAAAGATGTTCGTGTGGGTGCAACTGCTGGGGTATTATGATGAAAAAGGGAACAGTATAGTTCCTGAGAAGTATGATGATTTGACTAAAATCAAGTTTCAGCTGTCTAATAAAACCGATTACTATTCCCGAATGTCAGATGGTGGGCGAACCCTGCCGGATGGTGGTCATCCGCTAACTGATTTTATTGCCAATATGAATGTCATGCTTAATCATGAGTATATTACCCGGTTTTTTAAGACACCGCCAAAGAGTGCGCTTGTGGCGCCTGCCATGGTGTTGTATGCCCATAAACCGGATTCTAAGCCTATGAATGTGGTTAAAAAGATTGATTAAACGTGTGCGGTATACAAGTAGTCCGCAGTGGTGCACAACGCTGCGGATTATTTTTTTAGGTAAGTATGTGTTTTTTTGCCCTTTTTTTACGCTTAAGGTGGTTTCGTACAGCGTAGGAAGAAGCACTGAATATAAAATACTGAAAATAAGGCAAAAAGTTTTAAAAATGATTTGTAAAGTGTTGTTTATCAAAAAAAGATGATTAACTTTGCGCCCTCAAAAGGGGGTAGTGTGTACTATTCCCATGTTTTTTAATAATTTAATAATTTTAATATGTCTGGGTTAATTGGTAGAAAAATCGGCATGACCAGTATTTTCGACGAAAACGGAAAAAACATTCCGTGTACAGTAATCGAAGCAGGTCCATGCGTTGTTACCCAAGTCAGAACCAATGAGGTTGACGGGTATGAGGCTGTTCAACTTGGTTTCGATGACAAAACAGAAAAACACACTGTAAAGTCTGAGGCTGGCCACTTTAAAAAAGCGGGTACAGTTGCGAAGAAAAAAGTCGTTGAATTCCAAGGTTTTGAACAATCGTTTAATTTAGGTGACACTGTTACTGTAGATCTATTTGCTGAAGGCGAATTTGTAGATGTGCAAGGTGTTTCTAAAGGTAAAGGTTTCCAGGGTGTTGTAAAACGTCATGGTTTTGGTGGTGTTGGTCAGGCTACACACGGTCAGCACAACCGTCTTAGAGCGCCGGGTTCAGTAGGTGCATCGTCTTATCCTTCAAGAGTATTTAAGGGTATGCGTATGGCCGGCCGTACAGGTGGAGAAAATGTAACAGTACAAAACCTTAGAGTTTTAAAGGTAGTAGCAGACAAAAACCTTATTGTGGTTAAAGGTGCTATACCGGGTCATAAAAACTCTTATGTAATCATTCAGAAGTAATGGAAGTAAAAGTTTTAGATATCAACGGAAAAGAAACTGGCAGAACGGTTACCCTTTCTGATTCAGTTTTCGCAATTGAGCCTAACAAGCACGCTGTGTACCTAGACGTAAAACAGTACCTTGCTAATCAAAGGCAGGGAACTCACAAGGCTAAAGAAAGAGCTGAAGTGACTGGTAGTACACGCAAAATCAAAAAACAAAAAGGTACGGGTACAGCTCGTGCAGGTAGTGTTAAAAACCCATTGTTTAAGGGTGGAGGTACAGTTTTCGGCCCTAGGCCAAGAAGCTACTCTTTTAAACTTAACAAAGGTCTTAAGCGTTTAGCAAGGAAATCAGCTCTTACTCTTAAAGCTCAGGAATCAAATTTAGTGGTAGTTGAAAACTTCGAATTCGAAGCTCCAAGCACTAAAAAATTCATTAACGTTTTGAAAGCTTTAGGGTTAGATATCAAAAAATCTTTGTTCATCATAGTTACCAAAGTGAAATTTTGAGTATTTTGCATTAACGAACATTCCCGCTGGGGCTACTAAGCCACTGCCGCTTATTTGTAACAGGAACTGAGGGCCGTAATAGCGCTTGTACGGCGGCTTGTCGCCGTCATTTATTTTGTCCAACTTGACGATTATTTTTGTGGCTTCGGTGCTCATGCCTTCCGCCTTACGCAAGGTGGAGTACATTTCCTCGTATCTAGAGTAGTCGATCGCCAATGACCCTTGCTCATC
>JAAXJD010000160.1 GCA_012270005.1 Flavobacterium sp.
ACGTATTAAATGTAAACATTGTTCAAATATTTTAACTTACCAAATCGTGATAAAAAAAAAAAAATCCGCATTTGCGGATTTTTTGATATTATTATGTTCAACTTCTTATTTTGGAAGTGCCTGCTCATATTTTTTGCTTACAGCGTTCCAGTTAATAACGTTGTAAAAATTATTAATATAATCAGGGCGTTTGTTTTGATATTGAAGGTAGTATGCATGTTCCCATACATCAAGACCCAGAATTGGTTTTCCCGGTACAGCTTGCCCCGGCATAAGTGGGTTATCCTGGTTTGCAGTACTAGTAACAGCAAGTTTACCTTCTTTAGTAACTACCAGCCATGCCCACCCTGAACCAAACTGCTTGGTTGCAGCCTCAGTAAATTGGGTTTTAAATGCGTCAAAGCTACCGAAGTCTGCCTTAATGGCTTCTGCCAAAGCACCTGTAGGTTCACCACCGGCCTTCGGAGCCATAATTTCCCAAAACAGGGTGTGGTTATAATAGCCACCACCATTATTTCTTACAGCTTTGTTGTCTGCACTAAGGGTGGTAAGGATTTCCTCAATAGTTTTGGTATTAAGAGGTGTACCTTTTATGGCCTTGTTTAGCTCGTCAGTATATTTTTTATAATGCTTAGAGTAGTGTATCTCCATCGTCCTGGCATCTACGTTTGGTGCCAGGTCATCATATTTATAACCTAATTTTGCTATCTGAAAACGTCCTGTAGGATCTTCTGCTTTTACATCGTCAGGATTTCCCATCGGTGCTGCTTGTTGTTTTTGAGCTTCAGGAACCGAAACTACAGGTTCCAGGTTGCTTTTTTCTTTGCACGAATACAACGATGCAGTAAGCGCTAATGCTGATACAAAAATGCTTATCTTTTTCATATTTTCGATTTTATGGAATAATAGAGTTTATTGTTTCTATGTACAATTGCTGCGCCTCTTCCCGGCTCAGGTGGCTTACCTGTATCCAGGCGTTCATCTTAAACGCATCGCGCAGATTGTGCGTGTTATAGTGGTTTGGCATATTCATACCCACCGTGGCCTGTTTATAATACGCGTATATGCGCAGCATAACATCAGGGGGTAGGGGGCCTGTTATATTGCACGCCCTTTCATACGCTTCCTCAAAGAGTTTATCTAAATCTTTATCGGGCATAAGTTACGCTTTTGTTGCGATAATCGTTTTACCTCCTATGGCTTTTTGGTTAAGTTTAACGTTTACCTCTGTGCCAAGCGGAAGGAATATATCTACGCGCGAACCAAACTTTATAAAACCTGCATCGGTACCCTGAATTACCTGCATACCTTCCTGCGCGTAGTTGACAATACGGCGGGCAAGGGCACCGGCTATTTGCCTGTAAAGAATTTCTCCAAAAAGATTGTTCTCTATAACTACGGTAGTACGCTCGTTTTCTTCGCTGGCTTTAGGGTGCCATGCTACAAGGTATTTACCCGGGTGGTATTTACTGAATTTTACCAAACCATTTACCGCATATCGCGTTACGTGTACGTTTATGGGCGACATAAAAATAGAAACCTGAAGCCTTTTATCTTTAAAATACTCTGGCTCATATACCTCTTCTATAACTACCACCTTGCCGTCTACCGGGGCTATAATGTTATGGTCTGTAGCTATAACATGTCTTCTTGGGTTACGGAAAAACTGTAGCACCAGGATAAGAAACCCTACCGCAATAAGCTGAATGATTAGTTTTAGCGTGTCGTCTGCTATAAATTTTTCTGACAGAAGCGCGATTACCGTTGTAGTAAATAGCGCAATAAAGATAATTTTAGCTCCTTCTTTATGAAACATATAGTATGATTTGATAATACAAAAATAAGAAAGGTACGGCAAATATAACACTGTCCAGGCGGTCTAAAATTCCACCATGGCCGGGCATTATGTTTCCACTGTCTTTTACCCCGGCTTTACGCTTTAGTTGAGATTCTACCAGGTCGCCCAGTGTGCCAAATACAGCGACTATGGCAGCAAAGCCCATCCACTGTAGCGGTGTAAGGAAGGTAAAATATAAGCCTAATATGTATGCACCGGCAACAGTAAACACTACGCCGCCTATAAAGCCTTCTATAGTTTTTTTAGGGGAAATACGCTCAAATAATTTGTTCTTACCAATTGATTTGCCCACAATATAAGCAAAGGTATCATTAGCCCATATCATAACAAACATCCCTACTATCACATAAGGGTTGTAGTCAGCGCCTAAGAATGGTAGTTTTATTATGAGTAAAAATGGGATAATCACATAACCTATAAGTTGAACAATTTTAGTATTGTCGTCTGAAACTACTATGCGTGACTTACCAAACAGGCGTACAAGCAAGCCTACCGATACAAATAATGCAGCGGCGTTAAGTAGTAAGTTTTCGTAAATCGCAGATGTAGTGACAATGCCAAAAAGCACAAAACCCGTAAGGGTTATAATAAAGGGGACAGTGGTTTTAAGTTTTGCCAGCCTGCAGTATTCGTGCACGGCAATAAACATAAAAACCACAAACAAAATTTTAAATGAAATGCTTGAAAGTAAGGTGGCACCCAGTAAAAGCGCTATGTATACAATCCCAGATATAGAACGGGTAAGGCTTTCACTCATCATTACAGGTCTTCTAACAGCAATAAATACAAGTTCTTTGGTACACTGCCGTAGTGTAAAAAGTCTTCATCTTTAGATTTTTCAAAGTATTTTAGTGCAGTAATGTTAGTAGGGTACTCCTTATCGTATCGTTTTTTTATGTGGCGCAAACAATCGCTCTTGCTCGATAGTATTTGGCTCGTAGTAGCATATACTACCATATTATCAGGTAGCTCGCTTGGTTTAAAATGTTTAAACTGGTTAGACGAAAAAAGGATAGAACCTTCATCGGCCACAAGGCTTTCGCAGGTCGAAATTAAAAACTTTGGGTTGGCGGCATTCCTGTAAACCAACTTATTTTCGTCGAGTAGCGGGTATAATGCCGGTTCAAACGTCATTGCTTCACACTCAAACCAGTCATTTTCTTCAAGTATATTTAAAAACTGTTCGTGCAGGTCTGTTGTACTGTCGCAGTACACAAACTTGCCTCCGTTTTTTTTAAAATTAAAGGTAAACATTTCGTCAACAGGAAGTTGTTTCTCCGGTAAAAACGGACTTGTATCTCCTTGCTTGTCTTCTCCCGAAACATCTCCCGTGCCAAATATTTTTCTGAATAGGCTCATCCTCTCTAAAATTCCCCGTTTATGCTATAGGTTCAAAGATAAAAAAATCTTAATTCAATTTTTACGTTGAATTAAGATTTTTACTGATTTATTATGTTTTTGATATTTTATGCTTCTTCTACCACTTCAGAGGTACCTCTTTCAAATGGGCGCTTGCCAAAAATATCTTCAAGGTCGTCTTTAAATATTACTTCACGCTCTATAAGTATATCAGCCAGTTTTAGCATCTTATCCTTATTATCCTGTAGTATTTGTATGGCCCTTTGATACTGTTCCTCTATAAGAGCAGATATTTCACTGTCAATTACCTTTGCTGTTTCTTCAGAATAAGGCTTAGAGAAGTTGTAGTCACTTTGCCCTGTACTGTCGTAGTACGTAATATTACCCAGCTTATCGTTAAGGCCGTAGATGGTTACCATAGCGCGTGCTTGGCGTGTAACTTTTTCAAGGTCGCTTAATGCGCCAGTACTAATGGTGTCAAAAATCACCTTTTCAGCAGCACGTCCGCCCATTGTGGCACACATTTCATCTTTCATTTGGTCTGGCCTTACAATAAGGCGCTCTTCCGGAAGATACCATGCCGCGCCAAGGCTTTGCCCACGTGGCACTATAGTTACTTTTACAAGTGGAGCCGCGTGTTCCAGCATCCAGCTTACTGTAGCGTGGCCCGCCTCGTGTATGGCTATGGCACGTTTTTCTTCGGTAGAAACAATTTTGTTTTTCTTTTCAAGTCCACCTACTATACGGTCTACCGCGTCTAGGAAATCTTGTTTATCTACCGCTTTTTTGTCTTTACGTGCAGCAACCAGTGCAGCTTCGTTACATACGTTAGCAATGTCAGCACCTGAGAATCCAGGTGTTTGTTTTGCCAGGAATTCTGTGTCAAGGTCTTCTGATTTTTTAAGTGGCTTAAGGTGAACTTCAAAAATTTCCCTACGCTCACGAATATCTGGAAGGTCTACATAAATCTGCCTGTCAAAACGTCCGGCACGCATAAGTGCTTTATCCAGCACGTCGGCACGGTTTGTAGCGGCAAGTACTATCACGTTAGTGTTAGTACCAAAACCATCCATTTCTGTAAGGAGCTGGTTAAGTGTATTCTCACGTTCATCGTTAGAACCTGAGAAGTTGTTTTTTCCACGGGCACGGCCCACAGCGTCTATTTCGTCTATAAATATAATCGCAGGCGACTTTTCTTTTGCTTGCTAAACCAGGGCGCGTCCCCGGCTGGCACCTACACCCACAAACATCTCCACAAAGTCTGAACCCGAAAGAGAGAAGAACGGTACGCGTGCTTCGCCGGCTACAGCCTTGGCAAGAAGTGTTTTACCGGTCCCCGGAGGCCCTACAAGAAGTGCTCCCTTTGGTATCTTACCACCGATATTGGTATATTTTTCTGGGTTTTTAAGGAATTCAACAATTTCCTGGATTTCCTCTTTTGCCCCTTCAAGGCCGGCAACATCTTTAAAGGTTACCTTAACATCGTTCTTTTCGTCGAACAGGCGTGCACGGCTTTTGCCTATATTAAAAATCTGGCCTCCGCCGCCTGGCGCGCCACCGGTCATCCTGCGCATTAGGAATAACCACAGTACTACAAATATTAGTATAGGTAAAATGATCCCCATAAACAACTCACCCCACATACTGTCGGGCTGAGAGGTATAGTCTCCAAGCTTGCCTGCTTTGCTGGCATCGTCCAGTTTTTTAAGGAAAAGTTCGTTATCGCTACCTACGTTTACCACATAGTGAGGGCCTTTGTTAGGCTTCTGGAACATATCCTTCTGTACGTTTTTGTGCTCGGGGTCTGCCGTAAGTGCGCTGTCTTTAAGGAAAATTTCGGTTGTAGTTTTGTTGTACACTACTTTTTGAACCTCTCCTTTGTCTAAGTACTTATAGAAATTTGAAATCGTGGTCTGTTTAGGATCACTCCAGGTTGTGGTACCCGAAAAGTAATTTATCCCCACGAAAAGCAAGGCTATACCCACGTAAATTACCCACGGGCTTACCTTAAACTTGTTGGTTTTATTATCGTTTGACATGAAATTTGCTTTCTTCTTTTAGTAGTTTGTTGCAATAGAAGTTATGCGGGCGTCGCCCCAAAGGCTTTCTATATTGTAGTATTCCCTTACGTGTTTCTGGAAAACGTGTACAACAATATTCACATAATCCATAAGAACCCATTCGCCGTTTTCTGTACCTTCTACATGCCAAGGCTTATCTTTCAGTTCTTTAGAAACTATTTTTTGAACAGAATTTACTATAGCGTTTACCTGTGTGTTACTGTTACCATTGCATATTACAAAATAGTCGCACACGGTGTTATCTAATTCCCTCAAATCCAGAATATCAATATCATTCCCTTTTACTTCTTCAATCCCTTTGATGATATTGGCAAGCAGATCATCATTACTAATATTTTTTTTCGCCATCTAAAAAGTTATATGTTACGCAAAGTTATCATTTTTTGTATTTACTTTTGAATTTAAATATACGAGAAAAACTTAAACCTCTTGTATTTTTTACGTATGAATATTATCAAACTCAGTGCCATAAACTCTACTAACGACTACTTAAAACAATTAGTACTAAACACAAATGCCGAAAACTTTACCGTGGTGGTGGCAGAGCACCAAACGCAGGGTAGGGGGCAAATGGGGGCCGAATGGAAGGTGGAATCAGGCAAAAACCTAACGTTTAGTGTTTTACTGAAACAGGAGACATTTAATGTTTCGGGCATTTTTACGCTGAATGTGGCGGTGGCACTATCTGTGGCGCAGGCTGTAATAGCAACCGGGATACCATCTGTAAGCATAAAGTGGCCTAACGACATTTTGGCATGGAATAAAAAAATGGGGGGTCTACTGATAGAGAACAGCATAAAGAGCGAGGGCAGTTTTTATGCCATTATTGGTATAGGAC
>JAAXJD010000036.1 GCA_012270005.1 Flavobacterium sp.
ACTTTCTGCACCGCTATGCGTATTTGTTACCAAATTCTCAGAAACAGCACGTTACCCTTCCGCTGGTGTATTTTTTCCGGCACCGGCCCGATAATTTACCTACCCTGCGCCTGGCACAGCTGGCAGCCCTGTACCACACCCACCAAAACCTGTTCAGCAAAATTATGCACGCGCAGGCTACAGACGATTTTTATGCACTGTTTTCGGTAACCGTGTCCCCGTACTGGAACACGCATTACAGGTTTGATAAAGAGAGTGTTAGCAAACGTAAGCAGCTTTCGGCATCATTTATAGATTTACTTATTATTAATACTATAGTTCCGTTTAAATTTGCCTACGAACGCAGCCTTGCCCGCGAAAATGTAGAAGACTTAATCCCTCTTTTACAACAGGTTAAGCCAGAGAAAAACGCCATAACCGATAAGTTTGCACATTACAAGGTTGCTGTAACATCCGCTTACGACAGCCAGGCATTGTTACAGCTTAAAAATGAGTACTGTAACCATTACAAATGCCTGCAATGCGCCATAGGTTTAAGCCTCTTGCAGCAATAATATTTTTGCTATCTTTGGGGTACATTACTAACATCATTTTTGCGGTATGGCTATTGTAACTAACTTACGTCATTTCTTTGAAAAACACGGGTTTGAGGTTGCCAGCCGCCTTGCCGACAGGCTGGGTATGCGTGCCACAAACGTGCGCCTGTTTTTTATTTACATAACGTTTGTTACCGCCGGGCTTTGGTTTGGCGTATACCTTACCCTGGCGTTTTGGCTGCGCTTAAAAGACATGATTTATACCAAGCGGAGTTCGGTGTTTGATTTGTAACTAGCACACCTAACCGCCACCAAACCAGCATGAAACCAACCCAACCCATTATCGCGTTCCGCTTTACCTCATTACAGCGCAAAGGCCTTTTGGCATTAACCGGCATTGCAGTAGCGCTTCAGGCAGGCTACCTGCTTTATACCCGTACTGATCATTCCAACGGCCAAAACCCCGACGAAAAAGCATGGCTGGCGCACCAGCAACAGCTCGATGCCCTTAAGGCAGAAAAAGACACAGCAACCCATAAAGTGTATCCGTTTAATCCTAACTTTATCTCTGATTATAAGGCATATATGCTCGGCCTTACCACTTCACAGTACAACAGGCTAAAAGCATACAGGAGCAGCGGTAAGTGGATAAACTCGCCTGCTGATTTTAAGGAGGTTACTGGTGTTTCAGATAGTTTGCTGGCTACGGTATCTCCCTATTTTAAATTTCCCGATTGGGTTACCCGAAAAAACGCGGGGCAGTCAGCACAGCCCACTCCTAATAATAGTACCATTGCCACAACGGCCGAAAAAACTACATTACCACCCTTTAAAAAAGATAAACCTGCTGTTAACCAGCTTGATATAAACACCGCCACCGCAGAGCAACTGGAAAAGGCTTACGGAATAGGCCAGGCGTATGCAAACCGTATCATTAAACGACGTGATGCGCTTGGTGCGTTTGTTAGCATGGAACAAATGGCTGATTTTGAAGATTTTTCTCCCGAAGCAGTGGCCGATCTTAAGAAACGCTTTTTTGTGGGTAACGGGACTTTGGTAAACAAAATAAACGTAAACACGGCATCGTTACAGCAGCTGTCGCGGTTTCCGTACTTTAACCGGGATATGGCACGTGCCATAATTACCGCCAGGAGCATGAATGGTAAAATTCATAATTTTGATGAATTATTAAAAATTGAACAAATAATTTTGGTTAATTCAAAAATAATTAGCTTATATTTGGAATACTAAAATATAAACTAAGATTTTATGTTTTTTAATATCTTACCTTATTATATGGACTGGGATGAAAACCAGTACTTTCCGCTCGACCTGTTTAAAAAACTCGGCGAAATGGGCTACATGGGCGTACTTGTACCGGAAGAGTACGGAGGCAGTGGCCTTGGTTACCACGAGTATATTACTGTTATAGAGGAACTTTCAAAAGCAGACCCGTCTATAGGTTTGTCGGTTGCTGCGCATAATTCACTTTGTACCAATCATATACTTATGTTTGGTAACGAAGACCAGAAAATGCGCTGGATTCCTAAGCTGGCTACCGGCGAATGGATAGGCGCCTGGGGCCTTACAGAGCACAACACCGGCAGCGACGCGGGCGGTATGAACACCACTGCCGTTAAAGATGGTGACCACTGGGTTATTAACGGCGCCAAAAACTTTATTACCCACGGTAAAAGTGGTAACGTAGCCGTGGTTATTGTACGTACCGGCGAAAAAGGCGACAGCCGCGGCATGACAGCCTTTGTTATAGAAAAAGGCACACCGGGCTTTAGCTCTGGTAAAAAAGAAAATAAACTTGGCATGCGCGCCAGCGAAACCGCTGAGCTTGTGTTTGATAACTGCCGCATACCAGACGAAAACAGGCTGGGCGAAGTAGGCGAGGGCTTTATCCAGGCCATGAAAATACTGGATGGCGGACGTATATCTATAGGTGCGCTGTCTTTGGGTATTGCTAAGGGTGCTTATGAGGCATCGCTTAAATACAGTAAAGAGCGTCATCAGTTTGGCCAGCCTATAAGCAACTTCCAGGGGATTTCGTTTAAGCTTGCCGATATGGCTACCGAAATAGAAGCCAGTGAGTTACTGCTGCACAAAGCGGCACATCTTAAAAATAACCACCAGCCGGTTACCACAGCGGGTGCTATGGCTAAGATGTTTGCCAGCGAGGCTTGTGTACGCATATCTAACGAGGCCGTACAAATCCACGGCGGTTACGGCTACACTAAAGATTTCCCGGTAGAGAAGTTTTACCGTGATAGTAAGCTGTGTACCATAGGTGAGGGTACTACCGAAATCCAGAAACTGGTAATTTCAAGAAATATTCTGAAATAACTTCACTACCTATTTATATTACACTAAACGATTGGAAAGCCCTCCCTTATACGGAGGGCTTTTTTTATGCCTTTTCTTTATGGCTGTTTCCGGTTCCCGATGATATTTGCATTTAATCTTTTGGAATTTAACTTTTTATCAACACTATAACGTTGTAGTGCTACATCGTTTTCGAAGCCCAAAAAATGGGTGTTTCAAATTTGTAACTTCGGGTATATCCAAACCTCATACCATTATGAAGAAAACAATTACAACCTTTATGGGCGTGCTGCTGTTGTGCGCCTGTACAAACGAAGCCGATGCGCCAAAAGAGCAGGCGGCTGTACCAAAACAAACCGTAGGCAGTAACCTAACCGCCCGTTCTACAGGCAGTAAGGTAATGATGCAAGCCTTTTACTGGGATTGCCCGGGTGGCGGTAACTGGTGGAATACCATTGCTGCAAAAGTACCTTCGTGGGCCAGTGCGGGTGTAGATGCCATTTGGCTGCCACCGGCTACAAAAGGCCAGAGCGGCGGCTACTCTATGGGGTACGACCCCTTTGATTATTACGACTTTGGTAGTTACAATCAAATGGGTAATACCGAAACCCGCTTTGGGTCGCTTACCGAACTGCAAAGCCTTATTACCACGGCGCACAACAGCGACCTGAGTGTTATTGCCGATATTGTGGTAAACCACTGCGGTGGAGGGGCATCGCAATACAACCCATTTACAGGCGGTAATACATATACGAGCTTTACGCCGGCTTCGGGTATGTTTGCACGTTCGTATTACGATTTCCACCCGAATGACGTTCACAGTGCCGATGCGGGTACCTTTGGCGGTTTTCCGGATCTTTGCCATGATAAAAGCTATGTACAGGGCTGGCTGTATGCTAACAGCAACTCTATAGCCAAGTACTATAAAAACGTAATGGGCTTTGACGGCTGGCGTTTTGATATGGTTAAGGGGTTTGACCCGTGGGTGGTAAAGAACTTTAAAAATGCTTCGCCGGGCTTTACCGTAGGGGAGTACTGGGATGGTAACGCCGCCACACTGGAAACCTGGGCAAACAGCGCAGAGAGTAGCGCGTTTGACTTTGCCTGCTACTACAAAATGCGCGATGCCCTTAACAACAACGACCTTACCCAGCTAAACGGCGATATGCTTCTTAAACGCAGCCCTATGAAGGCCGTTACCTTTGTAAGCAACCATGATACTAACGAGATTTACAACAACAAGCTTTTGGCCTATGCCTACATCCTTACCCATGAGGGGTATCCGTGCCTTTTTTACCGCGACTATGAGGAGTGGCTGGATAAAAACAAGCTGAACAACCTTATATGGATACATAATAATAAGGCAAGCGGCACCACCAGTTACCTCTATGCCGATAACGACGAGTACGTAGCCCGCCGAAACGGTACTCCCGGCCTTGTAGTGTACATAAATAACAGCGACAGCTGGCAGCAGCGCTGGGTAGAAACCAACTGGGCAAGCACCGTGATTAAAGACTACACCGGCAACAGTACCTGGGAGCCTACTACCCAGAGCGGCAAGTGGGTGCTTATACAGGCACCACCGCACGGGTATACCGTATGGTCTGTTAAATAATTATTATTTTTATTTTGCATATCTAAATAATTGATGTATGTTTGCACCCGTAAACGAGAGGAGGTGTATCGCATATGTTAATAATTCCAATTAAAGACGGAGAAAATATCGACAGGGCGCTTAAACGTTATAAGCGTAAATTCGACAAAACAGGAACTGTTCGTCAGTTAAGGTCTCGCCAGGCTTTCATTAAGCCATCTGTAAAAAGGCGTGCCGAAATACAAAAAGCAGCTTACATTCAAGGTCTTCGCGACGCACTTGAAGCTTAAGATAATTTTTTGGGGCTTTAAATAGCAGCCGTTAGCAGTTAAAGTTTAACTTTGCTGTTAGCGGTTTTTTTTATTTGTATATGGTTGATAACAAACAGGCTTTTGCAGACTATTTGCTAAAAGAAAAAAATTACAGCCCGCTTACAGCGCGTGCCTACCTGGACGACCTGTGTGCGTTTGAAAAATTTATACAGCAGGAGGAACCCGGCGCGCAGCTTCATGAGGTGGTGTACGGGCAGGTGCGGGGCTGGATAATATATATGTCTGAAACCGAGGCTTTGGGTAACCGCAGCATTAACCGCAAAATTTCTTCGCTTAAGTCGTTTTATAAATTCCTGCTGAAGATAAAACAGGTAACGGTGAGCCCGTTACAAAAACACAAAGCGCTCAAAACCGAAAAAAAAGTACTGGTTCCTTTTAGTGAAAAGGAAATGCAGGATGTAGTAACTGTTAATGATTTCCCTGCCGGGTTTGAAGGCGTGCGAAACAGGCTGGTGCTGGAGCTTTTTTATACCACCGGCATGCGCCGTGCCGAGCTTATAGGGCTTACCTTAAATAGCTACGATGCGGGTAACGGCACTATAAAGGTTTTAGGTAAGCGTAATAAAGAGCGCATAGTGCCGCTATTGCCTTGTACAATAGCGCTTTTAAAAGAGTACCTGCAGGCGCGCTCAGGGCTTGGGGAGGTGCAAAATCCCGAAATGTTAATTTTAAACAACCGGGGCAAAAAACTTAACGAAACTTTTGTATATAGGTTAATAAATTGTTACTTTAGTGTTGTCTCCGCTAAGGTAAAAAGGAGTCCACACGTTCTACGGCATACTTTTGCCACGCATTTATTAAACAACGGGGCCGATTTAAATTCAGTAAAGGAATTGCTGGGCCATGCAAGTTTAGCCTCTACCCAGGTATACACACACAGTAGCCTGGCAGAGCTAAAAGCGGTGTACAAAGGTGCACACCCGCGAAACGCGCAGTAGCAGTTCTTCATTGTTTAACCTAATTCTTTTTTTATTATGAAAGTAAACGTTCATGCGGTTAACTTTACAGTTGACAGAAAACTTGTTGGCTATGTACAGGGCAGGCTAGATAAGCTTGAGAAGTTTTATGACAGGGTGGTTTGTTCGGATGTTTTTTTTAAACTGGATAATACTAACTTGAAAGAAAACAAGATAGCGGAGGTTAAAATAAGTGTTCCGGGAGACGAGTTTATTGTAAAGAAGCAGTGTAAAACTTTTGAGGAGGCGGTAGAACTGGCGGCGGACTCTAGGGAACGTTTGCTAATGATAAGAAAGCAAAAAATCAGGGCGACATCATGATTTAACATTTTTTTAT
>JAAXJD010000073.1 GCA_012270005.1 Flavobacterium sp.
GGGTGAAAACATGCCTGAACCGGGCTTACCAGAATCGTTCAACGTATTGATGCACGAACTGAAAGGTCTGGGTCTGGACATCAGATTAGAAGAATAATTTATTACGGCAGCGGTGCTACGGCACTGCTGTCTTTTCATACTTTTAAATAATTTGGTAGATTTCATATCATGACAAAATTAAAAGATAAGAATACCGTAAAAAGGTTTAACAAAATTTCGATAGGCCTTGCGTCTCCGGAATCCATCCTTGCAGAATCAAGGGGTGAGGTACTAAAGCCGGAAACCATTAACTATCGTACACACAAACCAGAAAGGGATGGCCTTTTCTGTGAGCGCATATTCGGTCCTGTAAAAGACTTTGAATGTGCGTGTGGTAAGTACAAAAGAATCCGTTATAAAGGGATTGTTTGTGACCGATGCGGTGTTGAAGTTACTGAGAAAAAAGTACGTCGTGACAGGGTAGGGCATATCAACCTTGTAGTGCCTATTGCACACATATGGTATTTCCGTTCACTGCCAAACAAAATAGGCTATCTTCTTGGCCTTCCGTCTAAAAAACTGGACATGATTATATACTATGAAAGGTATGTAGTTATTCAGCCGGGTATTGCTAAAAACCCAGACGGTACCACGCTTCATGAGCTGGACTTCCTTACTGAGGAAGAATACATAAACATCCAGGATACGCTTCCTATGGAGAACCAGTTCCTTGATGACACTGACCCTAATAAGTTTATTGCTAAAATGGGCGCAGAGTGTATCATGGACCTGCTTGCACGTATAGACCTTGATGCGCTTTCGTATCAGCTACGCCACAGTGCAAACAATGAAACGTCTAAACAACGTAAAACCGAAGCGCTTAAAAGGCTACAGGTAGTGGAATCATTCCGCGAAAGTAACTTTAACAGGGAAAACCGCCCAGAGTGGATGATCCTTAAAGTTATACCGGTTATCCCGCCAGAGCTTCGTCCGCTTGTGCCGCTAGATGGTGGCCGTTTCGCTACGTCTGACCTTAACGACCTTTACAGAAGGGTTATTATACGTAACAACCGTCTTAAAAGGCTTATGGAGATTAAAGCTCCTGAGGTTATCCTTCGTAACGAAAAGCGTATGCTACAGGAATCTGTAGATTCACTATTTGATAACACAAGGAAAGCTTCTGCTGTAAAAACAGAAAGCAACAGGCCGCTTAAATCACTTTCTGATTCACTTAAAGGTAAACAAGGTCGTTTCCGTCAAAACCTACTAGGTAAGCGTGTAGATTACTCTGCGCGTTCGGTAATCGTCGTTGGCCCTGAAATGAAACTGTACGAGTGTGGTCTTCCTAAAGATATGGCTGCCGAGCTGTACAAGCCGTTTGTTATCCGTAAGCTTATAGAGCGCGGTATCGTTAAAACGGTAAAATCGGCTAAAAAGATCATCGACAAAAAAGAGCCGGTGGTATGGGATATCCTTGAAAACGTAATTAAAGGTCACCCGGTACTACTAAACCGTGCTCCTACGCTTCACAGACTAGGTATCCAGGCATTCCAGCCTATGCTTATAGAAGGTAAAGCTATCCGTCTTCACCCACTTGTATGTACGGCGTTTAACGCTGACTTTGATGGTGACCAGATGGCGGTTCACCTTCCGCTTGGCCCGGAGGCCATACTAGAGGCGCAGTTGTTAATGCTTGCATCGCACAACATTCTTAACCCGGCTAACGGTGCTCCTATTACCGTACCTTCTCAGGACATGGTACTGGGTCTGTATTACATGACCAAAGAGCGCCTGTCTACCGAAACCCTTAAAATTAAAGGTGAAGGTCTTACCTTCTATTCGGCAGAAGAGGTTAACATTGCTATAAACGAAGGCAGGCTTGATCTTAATGCCCGTGTAAAAATACGTGCTAAAGATTTTAATGATAAAGGTGAACTTGTTTACCAAATCATACAAACTACTGCAGGTAGGGTACTGTTTAACGAGGTGGTACCAGAGGCAGCAGGTTACATTAACGAAATCCTTACCAAGAAATCACTTAGGGATATCATTGGTAGAATTCTTAATGCTACAGATGTACCTACTACCGCAGCGTTCCTTGATAACATGAAAGACATGGGTTACCGTTTCGCATTCCGCGGAGGTCTGTCGTTCAGCTTAGGTGATATTATTATCCCGCCGCGTAAGCAGGAGCTTATTGCAGAGGCTAACGAGCAGGTTGAAGGTATTACCATGAACTATAACATGGGTCTTATTACCAATAACGAGCGTTACAACCAGGTTATTGATATATGGACTTCTACTAACGCCACGCTTACAGAGCTTGCCATGAAAAACATCCGCGAAGACCAGCAAGGTTTCAACTCGGTGTTCATGATGCTAGACTCAGGAGCGAGGGGTAGTAAGGAGCAGATCCGTCAGCTTACCGGTATGCGTGGTCTTATGGCTAAGCCTAAGAAATCAACTGCCGGAGGTGGTGAAATTATTGAAAACCCGATTCTTTCTAACTTTAAGGAAGGTCTTTCAATCCTTGAGTACTTCATTTCTACCCACGGTGCCCGTAAGGGTCTTGCGGATACGGCTCTTAAAACGGCCGACGCGGGTTACCTTACACGTAGGCTTCATGACGTAGCTCAGGACGTTATTGTTAACTCTGTAGACTGTGGTACACTACGTGGTATTGAGGTTACAGCGCTTAAGAAAAACGAAGAAATTGTAGAAAGCCTTGGCGAAAGAATACTGGGCCGTGTAGCACTTAATGATGTGGTTAACCCACTAACAGGTGAAGTACTTGCTGCTGCCGGTGAACATATTACCGAAGCCGAAGTACGCGCCATTAATGCTGCCCCTATAGATAGCGTAGAAGTACGCTCTCCACTAACTTGTGAGGCTAAAAAAGGTATTTGTGCCAAGTGTTACGGCCGTAACCTTGCTACAGGTAAAATGACTCAGAAGGGTGAAGCTGTAGGTGTTATTGCTGCACAGTCTATTGGTGAACCGGGTACACAGCTTACACTACGTACGTTCCACGTTGGTGGTGTTGCGGGTGGTATCTCAGAAGAATCAAGCATCGTTACACGTTTTGCAGGCCGTCTTGAAATAGAAGATCTTAAAACGGTTAAGGGTGAAGATAACGAGGGTAACATTATAGATATTGTAATTTCTCGTTCTACAGAACTTAAGCTTGTAGATGTTAATACCGGTATAGTGCTTAATACGCACAACATACCTTACGGTAGCAGCATCTTTGTAAAAGACGGCGAAGTTGTAGATAAAGGAGCTGTAATATGTAAGTGGGACCCGTATAACGGTGTTATTATCTCTGAGTTTACCGGTAAGGTAGCTTACGAAGATATAGAGCAAGGTCAGTCGTTTATTGTAGAAATTGACGAACAGACCGGCTTCCAGGAGAAAGTAATCTCTGAAGCGCGTAACAAAAAGCTTATCCCTACGCTACTTATTTATGGTAACGATGGCGAGCTTATCCGTTCATACAACCTACCGGTAGGTGCCCACCTTATGGTAGATAATGGAGAAAAAATCAAGGCTGGTAAAATCCTTGTAAAAATACCAAGGCGTTCGTCTAAAGCAGGCGATATTACAGGAGGTCTTCCTAGGATTACAGAGCTTCTTGAAGCACGTAACCCAAGTAACCCGGCTGTTGTATCTGAAATTGACGGTGTGGTATCGTTCGGTAAAATCAAGAGGGGTAACCGCGAGATTGTTATCGAGTCGAAATTCGGTGAAATCAAGAAATATCTTGTAAAACTGTCTAACCAGATCCTTGTACAGGAGAACGACTTTGTTAAAGCCGGTATGCCACTGTCTGACGGTGCTATTACCCCTGAGGATATCCTTAGGATTAAAGGCCCATCGGCAGTACAGCAGTACCTTGTAAACGAAATTCAGGAGGTATACCGCCTTCAGGGTGTAAAAATCAACGATAAGCACTTTGAGGTTGTAATCCGCCAAATGATGCGTAAGGTAAGAATCGAGGATCCGGGAGATACCCTGTTCCTGGAAGACCAGCTGGCACACACTGCCGACTTTATTGAAGAAAACGATAAGCTATACGGTATGAAGTTTGTTGAGGACGCAGGCGACTCACAAAACCTTAAACCGGGCCAGATTGTAACGCCACGTCAGCTACGCGATGAGAACTCTATCCTTAAGCGTAATGACCAAAATCTGGTTGTAGCCCGAGATGTTATCCCGGCTACTGCTACACCTGTACTACAGGGTATTACCAGGGCGTCGCTACAAACTAAGTCGTTTATCTCTGCAGCATCGTTCCAGGAAACAACAAAAGTACTAAACGAAGCCGCTGTTGCCGGTAAGGTAGACTTCCTAGAAGGCCTTAAAGAGAACGTAATCGTGGGTCACCGCATCCCTGCAGGTACAGGTATGAGGGATTACGATAACACTATTGTAGGTTCTAAAGAAGAATACAACGAATTGCTTACGCCAAAAGAAGAATTTAATTTCTAATAAGCTATGAGCGATCAAAAACCGCAACAGGCACAGCTAAGCATAGAGCTGGATGAGCAGGTGGCAGAGGGCACTTACAGTAACCTTGCCATTATTAACCACTCGCCGACAGAGTTTATACTTGATTTTGTAAACATTATGCCGGGTATGCCAAAAGCTAAAGTAAAATCGCGTATAGTGCTTACGCCACAGCATGCCAAAAGGTTGCTGAAAGCACTTGCCGAAAACGTACACCGTTACGAAAGTGCCCACGGCATTATTACCGAAACAGAGCAGCCTCATGTGCCGCTAAATTTCGGTCCTGCCGGCCAGGCCTAAACCATATAAAAACCCACTCGAAAGAGTGGGTTTTTTGTTTTATGCATTTTGGTTTTTTTTAATTTACCGTCAATAAATGCCCGTTTGTATATTGATTATTTAAAACTTCACAAAGAAGAATGCTACAGCCGCCCATTCCTTTTTTATACCCCGGGCATAACCCAGTGTGCTATGGCTGCTGTCTTCTCCGGTTCCTTCACTGTTACTGTAGCCTTGTGTGCTATGGCTGCTGTTTTCTACGGTGCCAGCGCTCTTTACGTAGCCTACGGTGCTATGGCTTCGGTTTTCTATGGTACCATCGCTTTTAATGTAGCCTATGGTACTATGGCTGCGGTCTTCTATGGTACCATCGCTTTTAATGTAGCCCGCGGTGCTGTGGCTACTGTTTTCTATGGTGCCATCGCTTTTAATGTAACCTGTGGTGCTGTGGCTGCCCGATTCAATGGTTTGTGCTTTTGCGCCTATCCCGTAAAGGGCAAAGGCAGCGATAAAGAAAAGTTTTCTCAAGTGTAGAGAGTTTTAATCAACTATTAATGAATATTATATATTTTATTGCAAAAATACAATTAGATATTATTATATTCGCGATGTGACCCCAGGCCTCGGCTTTCCTTGGACGTCGTCATAGAAAACAGGCTAAATGCCTGTTTTTTTGTATAAAATAATTTTATATATTTACGGTGTAACTAAGCTCTCGGCTCTCCTTGAGCGTCCTTACAAGAACAGGCTAAATGCCTGTTTTTTATTACTCAATCAATCCGTTAAGCATCGCCGTCTCGTAATGATAAAGTTTTGGTTTTAAATGGTCATAGCTAAAACCAATTGGCACAGATTTGCAGCTACGCTATTAGAAGGGTAGCTCTATCATGTAACCTCGAACTTCGGACTTTGAACTTTGGACTTTGAACCTCGAACCTCGGACTTCCAACCTCCCACTTTCCACTTTATGACTTTCCACTTTATGACTTTCCAACATAAAACCGTACCTTTGCGCCCTGAAAATTAAGCTACACCTATGAGTTTTACAGACGAGATTGCACGCAGGCGAACCTTTGGCATTATATCCCACCCCGATGCGGGTAAAACAACCCTAACCGAAAAGCTACTACTTTTTGGTGGTGCCATTCAGGAAGCCGGTGCCGTAAAGAGCAACAAAATTAAGAAGGGCGCTACGAGCGACTTTATGGAAATAGAGCGCCAGCGTGGTATCTCGGTAGCTACATCGGTGCTTGCATTTAATTACAAAGACAAAAAAATCAACATCCTGGATACCCCAGGTCACAAGGATTTTGCTGAAGACACCTTCCGTACGCTTACTGCTGTAGATAGTGTTATTGTAGTGATAGACGTGGCAAAAGGTGTGGAGGAACAGACCGAAAAACTGGTGCAGGTATGCCGTATGCGTAACATACCCATGCTGGTTTTTATAAACAAGCTGGACAGGGAAGGTAAAGACGCATTCGACCTAATGGACGAAGTAGAGCAAAAGCTGGGGCTTAAAGTTACCCCGCTGAGTTTCCCTATAGGTATGGGTTACGATTTTCAGGGTATTTACAACATTTGGGAAAAAAACATAAACCTCTTTAGTGGCGACAGCCGTAAAGACATAGAGGAAACCATAGCGTTTGACGATATTAACGCCCCGGAGCTGGAAGGCATTATTGGCGCCAAGCCGGCACAAAAGCTGCGCGAGGAACTGGAGCTGATCTCAGAGGTATATCCGCCGTTTAACCGCGAACAATACTTGGAAGGGCAGTTGCAACCAGTGTTTTTTGGTTCGGCATTAAATAACTTTGGTGTGCGCGAATTGCTGGATTGCTTTATAGAAATAGCACCAACACCACGCCCTAAAGAAAGCGATACCCGCCTGGTAGCGCCCGATGAAAAGAAATTTAGTGGCTTTGTGTTTAAAATCCATGCCAATATGGACCCTAAGCACCGCGACCGCCTTGCGTTTGTAAAAATAGTGTCGGGTACTTTTGAAAGGAACAAGCCGTACCTGCACGTACGCCAGGGCAAAAACCTTAAATTCAGCAGCCCGAACGCGTTTTTTGCAGAAAAGAAAGAAATTGTAGACATATCGTACCCGGGAGATATTGTGGGGCTTCATGATACGGGCAACTTTAAAATAGGCGATACCCTTACCGAGGGAGAAAACATGAGCTTTAAGGGTATACCGGCGTTTTCACCGGAGCATTTCCGCTACATTAACAATGCAGACCCTATGAAGGCCAAGCAGCTGGAAAAAGGTATAGACCAGCTTATGGATGAGGGTGTGGCGCAGCTGTTTACCCTGGAGCTAAACAACCGTAAGGTTATAGGTACCGTGGGTGCACTGCAGTACGAGGTTATTCAGTACATGCTGGAGCACGAATATGGCGCCAAGTGTAGCTACGAAAACTTCCCTGCATATAAGGCGTGCTGGGTAAGGCCTGAGGATCCTAAAAACGAAGAGTTTGCAGAGTTTTGCAGGATTAAGCAGAAGTTTATGGCTAAGGATAAATACGGCCAGCTGGTGTTCCTTGCCGATTCTGAGTTTTCTATACAAATGGCACAGCAAAAATACCCAAGCGTAAAACTGTTCTTTACGTCTGAAGAAATAAAATAAATAATGAAGCTCCCGCAACGGGAGCTTTTTTTTATGCCCGCAAGGCTAGGCGTGCATAAGATTATTTAAGTACCCGTTAGCAATAGCACGGCAGATTTGTTACCTTTGCCGAAATTATAAATAACACAATTATACAAATGCTTGTAATAGGGATTGCCGGCGGTACCGGGAGCGGAAAAACTACAGTAGTACACCAGATTATGAACCAGTTACCACTTACAGAGGTAGGTGTGCTGTCTCAGGATCATTACTATAGGGATAACAGTAACCTGAGCTACGAAGACCGGGCCAAAATAAACTTTGACCACCCGCGTGCCATAGATTTTGACCTGCTGTATCAGCACCTTAAAGAACTAAAAGAAGGTAAAACCATAGAACAACCGGTGTATTCGTTTGTAACCCACAACCGTACAGATGATACCATTCTTACCCACCCGCGTAAGGTAATGATTGTAGAGGGTATCCTTATACTGGCAGATCCTAAGCTGCGCGAACTTTTTGACATTAAAGTGTTTGTTCACGCAGACCCGGATGAAAGGCTTATACGCCGTATGCGCAGGGATATTGCAGAGCGTGGCCGCGATATGGAAGAGGTACTAAGCCGCTACCAAAGCACCCTTAAACCCATGCACGAGCAGTTTATAGAACCTACTAAGGCGTTTGCAGATATTATTATACCAAACGATAAATACAATACCGTAGCCATAGATGTGGTTAGGGCGGTAATTAACCAGCGTATTAGTTAAAAAACTATCTTTGGTTAATTACTATACATTTTAGCAAAGCAATTATAAAATAACCTTACTTTGTAATACAAGAATGGCATCAATAAAAAACCTGTTTTTGCGCTATCCGGTACTTAAGGTACTGGGAAACCGGTATCTGCTGGTTATCATTTTTGTAACGGTATGGTTGCTGTTCCTGGATAATTACTCGTACCTGGAGCACCGCACGCTAAATAAAGAGCTGCGCGAGCTTCAGGATAATAAAGAGTACTACATAAACGAAATTAAAAAAGACAGCCTGGCGATTAAGCAGCTTAAAAATACGGACCAGACTGAGCACTACGCCCGGGAAAAGTATTTTATGAAACGCGAAAACGAAGACGTGTATATTATTGAATTTGAAGAAGATGCAAAGAAGGTTGAAGACTCTACATCTCTTTAAAAAGTACAACGCATGAGCAATAACCTCTTTAATGAATTTAGCCCCGTGTCGTCTAAGCTGTGGAAACAGCAAATTCAGTACGAACTTAAGGGTGCCGATTACAACGAAACCCTGATTTGGGAAAGCCCTGAGGGTATTAAGGTAAGGCCTTTTTATCATATAGATGAGGCTAAAGACCCGCTACAGGTGCATACTGCCGCGGCTTCTTATAAAATAGGACAAGACATTTTTGTTCAGGATGTGGCTAAGAGTGCCGCCCGTGCGCAGTCTACACTGGAGCGTGGCGCCGAGGCTCTGAGGTTTACCATACCTGACGAAAAAACCGATATTACTACACTGGTACAGGGCCTTGATGCCCGCGTACCGGTGTATTTTTATTTGCAATTCTTTTCAATCGATTTCGTAAAAAAGATTGATGCTGTTGCTGCGGCAAACGGCGCACACTACTACGTGCTGCTGGATCCTGTGGGTAACCTTGCAAAAGAGGGCAACTGGCATGACGGGGGCGATAATTTTGAGCAGCTAAACCTTTTGGGCGAAAGCTGTAAAAACATAAGCTTTGTAACCATCAACAGCGCGTTGTACCAAAATGCAGGGGCTAATATGGTACAGCAAATCGCATACACCGTAGGGCATGCCATTGAATACTTCAGCCGACTTAAAAATGTGCAGCAACCGTATACCGTTACGGTAGGGGTGGGTAGCAATTACTTTTTTGAAATTGCCAAGCTTCGCGCCTTGCGTATGGTATTTTCTGCCGTAGCAAAAACCTATGGCGTTAACGAAAACCTACACATTATAGCGGTACCTACCAGGCGAAACAAAACCCTGTACGACTATAACGTAAATATGCTGCGTACTACTACCGAGTGTATGAGCGCCATACTGGGCGGTGCCGATACGGTAATTAACCTGCCGTATGATGCCATATACCACAAGAGCAATGAGTTTGCTGACAGGATAGCGCGTAACCAGCTGCTTATCCTTAAAAACGAAAGCTATTTTGATAAGGTGAACAATCCGTCAGACGGGGCGTATTATATAGAAGAAATTACCAGTCAGCTTGCCGAAAAGGCACTGGCATTGCTAAAAGATATAGAAGCGCACGGCGGTTTCCTTAAACAGCTTATAGAAGGCAACATTCAGCGGAAGATAGCCGAAAGCGCCGCTAAAGAGCAGGAGCTTTTTGATAACGGGAAGGAAGTGTTGCTGGGTACTAACAAGTACCCTAATAAAAACGACCGCATGAGTGCCGACCTGGAACTTTACCCGTTTGTAAAGGCCAATCCGCGCAAAACGCTGATAAGCCCGGTGATTGAAAAAAGGCTTGCCGAAAAATACGAGCAGCAAAGGCTGGAAAGTGAAACACAATCAACAACCGCTTAAATCTGCCATCTATGAGAAAAGACATACAAAATATACAGCTTACTAAAGCCGATGGCAGCGTGCAAACACAAGATGCTGCTGCCGGATTTACCACTGCCGAAGGTATTACCGTAAAGCCTACATATACAGAGGCTGATAACGAGGGCATGGAACACCTGGATTTTGGGGCAGGCTTTGCGCCAAACCTTCGTGGGCCGTACGCTACCATGTACGTGCGCAGGCCATGGACCATTCGTCAGTATGCCGGATTTAGTACCGCTGAAGAAAGTAACGCGTTTTACCGCCGTAACCTTGCTGCCGGGCAAAAAGGGCTTTCGGTAGCGTTTGACCTTGCCACCCACCGCGGTTACGATAGCGACCATGAGCGTGTAGTGGGCGATGTGGGTAAGGCGGGTGTGGCCATAGACAGCGTGGAAGACATGAAGGTGCTTTTTGACCAGATTCCGCTCGACGAAATGTCGGTTTCCATGACCATGAACGGAGCTGTACTGCACATTATGGCGTTTGATTTTGTTGATGCAGACGAGCAGGGCGTAAAACAGGAACTGCTTTCGGGTACCATACAAAATGATATCCTTAAGGAATTTATGGTGCGTAATACGTACATATACCCGCCGGCACCATCAATGAAAATCATCGCCGATATTTTTGAGTTTACCAGCAAGTATATGCCTAAGTTTAACTCTATTAGTATATCGGGCTACCACATGCAGGAAGCCGGTGCCACTGCCGATATTGAGCTTGCCTACACCCTTGCCGACGGTTTAGACTATATACGTACCGGGCTTGCGGCAGGCATGAAGATAGATGATTTTGCGCCACGCCTTTCGTTCTTCTGGGCCATTGGTATGAACCATTTTATGGAAATTGCCAAAATGAGGGCCGGGCGTATGCTTTGGGCAAAACTCCTGAAACAGTTTAACCCGAAAGACGAAAAATCACTGGCCCTGCGCACACACTGCCAAACCAGCGGCTGGAGCCTTACAGAGCAGGATCCGTTTAATAACGTGGCACGTACCTGTATAGAGGCTGCCGCAGCGGCTTTTGGCGGTACGCAGTCGTTACACACAAATGCGCTGGATGAGGCCATAGCCCTGCCCACTGATTTTAGTGCGCGTATAGCCCGTAACACCCAGATTTACCTTCAGGAAGAAACCAAGATAACCAAAACGGTAGACCCATGGGCGGGCAGCTACTACGTAGAATACCTTACCGATGAAATAGCCCGTAAGGCATGGGCGCTTATAGAGGAGGTAGAGGAGCTGGGTGGTATGACCAAGGCCATAGAAGCCGGTATACCTAAACTACGCATAGAGGAAGCTGCCGCACGTAAGCAGGCACGCATAGACAGCGGACAGGATGTAATAGTGGGGGTAAACAAATACCGCCTTAAAAAAGAAGATCCGCTGCAAATACTTGAGGTAGATAACCAAACGGTGCGCCGCCAACAGATAGCGCGCCTGGAGCAAATAAAAGCCACGCGTGATACGGCTAAAGTAACCGCAAGCCTTGAGGCCCTTACAGCCGCGGCACAATCTGGTACGGGTAACCTTTTGGCACTGGCCGTAGAGGCTGCGCGAAACAGGGCTACACTGGGCGAAATAAGCGATGCGCTGGAAAAAGTATACGGTAGGTATAAAGCACAAATCAGATCTTTTAGTGGCGTGTACAGTAAAGAAATTAAGAATGACGAAAGCTTTGAGAAAGCACGTCAGCTTGCCGATGCCTTTGCAAAACAGGAAGGCCGCAGGCCGCGTATTATGATAGCAAAAATGGGTCAGGATGGGCATGACCGGGGTGCTAAGGTAGTAGCTACGGGTTATGCCGATGTGGGCTTTGATGTAGACATTGGGCCACTTTTCCAAACCCCGGCTGAGGCAGCCAAGCAAGCGGTGGAGAACGATGTTCACATACTTGGTGTATCAAGCCTTGCCGCAGGGCACAAAACACTGGTGCCACAGGTTATAGAGGAACTTAAAAAATACGGTCGTGATGATATTATGGTTATAGTGGGCGGTGTAATACCTGCACAGGCCTATCAATACGGTTTTGATTGCGGTGCCGTGGCGGTCATTGGGCCCGGAACCAAAATCAGCGATGCGGCGATTAAAATACTGGAAATCCTGCTTAAAGGATTTGAATAGAAAGAAGCTCCCGAAAACCGGGAGCTTTTTTATGCTATGTTATACTATTAAAGTACTTAGTGTTAAAGTCTTTTTTTTACCTAATGAAAAATCACGTAACATGGTTTTGTGAAAATTTTCGGCATAAAATTGGATAGTGAAGTGTACAAACTTTAATAAACCATTTTATGAAAAAATCATTATTATCTATTGTGGCATTGCTTGCGGTTAGCGCATTATCTGCCCAGGAATCAGAAACCGCTAGCGAAGGCTTTAAAAAAGGCGACGCGTTTATTACAGGCAGCGTTTCGTATGACTACACAAAAAATGATGCCAGCAAAGTAAATCAATTTAGTGTGGGGCCTGCTGTTGGCTATTTTGTAAGCGATAAAATAGCGCTTGGATTCTCTGGTTCGTATTCAGCAATTAAATCTGAAGGTATTACGTATCCCTCGGTTAACAAAACAAAAAGTTACAGTGCAGGTGTTTTTGGCAGATACTACTTTACCCCGGCAAATAAGTTTTCTTTTTTTGGTAATTTAAGGGTAAGCTATAACCATAATAAGCTTGACAGCAATGAAGTAGCCGACAGGACAGGCAATGGGTTTGGCGTACAGGCAGGCCCTGGGATTAACTACTTTATTTCGCCGCGTTTTTCGTTACAAACCTCGTTGGGCTTGCTGTCTTACGGAAGCTCGAAAACAAAATCAGGCGGTGCAGAAAATACTTCTACCGGTTTTGATGCAGGTATTGATTTTAGCAACCTGTCATTTGGCCTTTTGTACAAACTGTAATTTATATCAATAATTGGTATGGCCGGGCTGTTAGTCCGGCTTTTTTTGTTAATAATGAAAAAATGGGTGTGTATAATTTGGTTTACTTTATTTAACTTTATCCCGCAACAAAAAACTACACAATGGACATTAAAAAGGTTTTTGAAAACAACCGCGAGTGGATAGATAAGCAGCTAAGCATAGACGACCAGTACTTTGAGCACCTTAACCAGGGGCAGTCCCCAGAAATTCTTTACATAGGGTGCAGCGACAGCCGTGTTACCGCCGAAGAACTTATGGGTATAGCGCCGGGACAGGCGTTTGTACACCGTAACATTGCTAACATGGTTCCGAATACCGACCTGAATGTAATGTCTGTAATCAACTATGCGGTAAGCCACCTTAAGGTAAATCACGTAGTGGTATGCGGGCATTATAACTGTGGTGGTGTTAAGGCCGCTATGGAACAAACTGATTTAGGCATACTAAACCCATGGCTGCGTAACATTAGAGACGTTTACCGTATGCACCGCAAAGAACTAAACGGCATAGCCGATATGGCAGAGCGTTATAACCGCCTGGTAGAGCTAAACGTTCAGGAGCAGTGTTTTAACGTGATTAAGACCGCCGAGGTACAAAAAGCCGCAGCAGAACGCGGTATTACCGTACACGGATGGATTTTCGACATAAAAACGGGCAAGCTTATAGACCTGAATATCGATTTCGAAGATATAACGCATGGTATTGTAGATATTTACCGTATCGATACAGAATAGTGTAAGGTATTGCTTTCAGGGTGCAGAAATGCTATATTTGCCATGTGTTTTACGGCACATTCGGGATGTAGCGCAGCCTGGTAGCGTACTAGCATGGGGTGCTAGTGGTCGCTGGTTCGAATCCAGTCATCCCGACAATTTACAGAAAACCATCTGAGCAATCAGGTGGTTTTTTTTAATATCCCAAACTTTTACTTTTAAGCGATAAAAATTGCTATTTTACGCCTTGGGGTTATTATTAGATACGAAACGGTATGAAAATAAATGTTTGTTTTATGAGAAAGAAGTGCGTAATCACGATATAAGATAGAAGAAAATAAATAGTAATAGTAATATTAATATTGTTTGTTATTTTCGCAAGGACAATTTTATTTATATTGAATTGTTTTATAGAAATATTTAAAAACCAACCATTTTATAATATATGAGAAACTTTATTGAAATTTATTCGGTACAACAAAAAGGACATTTTTAGTTGTTATACGATAATTTTTTGTTTGGGTATATACCCTTTGCAGTGTTGCATATTATTTTTAATCTTTTGCATATTATACCAGTTAATCTTAATGGTAAGCAAATTTTCGGATTTAAAGCAGTTATTGTGATAATCCTTTTTACTCCGTTTACAGTAGCAATGATAACCTTTTTCGTGTGGATATACTTTATGATAGGGAATTTATTTCTGAGGCTTTTGAAAAAAATCTTTGTTTAAAGTTAGCGATAGCCCTACCCTTTGATATAAAGAACCATTCTGATTTCAACAGAGAGGAGCATGCAATGATAGTTTCAAACAATAAGGAAGCCTTAGCAAAACTCGGGCATTTTGGGGAGAAATAAGATTTGGATTCCAGGTAATTTCAAATACCGGACTCGTTTTGTTGAAAGTCAGGAAATAAATATATTGTAAAGATATTTACCTCCCGTTATTAAAAGCTTAAGGGTAAATCTGCTAACGGCAGAAAAAAAATGCTATTTTTACGGCACACAGCCCATTACCACCGGAGCCTATGCCAATAAAAACTACGTTTCGTATATCCTGCTTATCCCTTATCCTGCTGCTTTGCGGTACTAGCGCCTATGCCCAGCAAGAACCACAGTATACCCAGTATATGTACAATACACTTACGGTAAATCCCGGCTACACGGGTTCGCCCGGTGTGTTGCAGGCTAATTTGCTACACCGCAGCCAGTGGGTGGGCATGCGCGGCGCGCCACAAACGCAGGCCTTTAGCATACATACCCCGTGGAGCGAAATGTACGAGCAAATAGGCGTGGGGCTTAGCGTGGTAAACGACAGGCTGGGGCCAAGCAACGAGGTGTATACCGATGCAAACTTTAGTTACACCCTTAAAATGGGCGAACAAGGCAAGCTGGCTTTCGGGCTTAAGGCAGGTGTGCGGGTGCTTAATATCGACTGGAGTAAGGGCACCTACCGCCAGGAAGGCGACCCACTGCTTAATACCAACATCAACAACCGTTTTAACCCCACAATAGGTGCAGGTATTTACTACTATACAGATAATTGGTACGCCGGGGTTTCTATCCCTAATTTTTTACGGAATAACTATTACAACGATGTTCAGGAAAGCCTTATGAACGACCGCCAGCATTACTATGTAATTGGTGGGTATGTATTTACGCTTTCGGATGATATAAAGTTTAAGCCTGCCGTTTTAGCCAAGGTGGTTAACGGCGCACCTATAACGGCCGATGTTTCGGCTAACTTCCTGTTTCAGGATGTGGTAACGCTGGGAGCCGGCTACCGCTGGGACGATTCGGTTAGCGCCCTTGCCGGCATACAGATTTCCCGAAATGTATTTGTAGGCTATTCGTATGACTACTCGGTAACCGAACTGAACAAGTACAATAACGGCACGCATGAGTTTATGCTGCGCTTTGAGGTAGCACCAAAAACCAAACGCATTAAATCGCCACGCTTCTTCTAAATCATGATTATGAAAAAACACTACTACATAGCAGCCTTGTTTTTTTGCATCGGTACCATGATGGGGCAGGGGACATTGCGTAAGGCAGAACTCCATTATCGCGACCTTGCCTATACTGAGGCCGCTGCCGAATACGAGGAGTATCTGCAAAACAATAAAACACCAAAAGCTGAGGTGTTAATGCACGCTGCCGAGGCTAACTACTATACCGGTAACACAGGTGCCGCTGCGCGTTGGCTCGAAAAGGCTTACCAGGCAGGTGGCAATGCGCTGCCCGCCAAGTACATGCGTATGTACATACTCGCACTAAGGGGAGAGGAACGTTATGATAGGGCCGATGCCCTGCTTTGGCAATATACAGCCCTGAACGACACGCTTAAATCTAACCTTGAAGCCCAAAAGCAAGCGCTTGATGTGCTGCTGAAGCAGAAAGAAAAATATGAGCTGAAAGGCCTGGCATCAAATACTGATAAGTCGGATTTTGGGGCTACGTTTTTTGGGAAGAAGATAGTATACCAGTCGGCAAATGATACCGTACGCGATGGTGCCAAAACATACTCATGGACCAAGCAGCCCTACCTTTCGCTGTTTGTAGCCGAGCTGAATGCCGATGGTTCTTTTGGTAAAGAAAAGCCATTTCTTCACAGTGCCCAGACCGATTACCATAATGCGGCTGTGGCTTTTTCGCCGGATTATAAAACGGTTTACGTAAGTGTAAATAATGTAAACAAAGCCAACCGCCTGCAAAACGACAAGGCGGGGACCAATAACATTCAGCTGGTTTACGGAAAAATACAGGGCGAACGCTTTGATAAAAAACAGTATGCACACTTTAACAGCAAAGACTACTCTGTAGGGCAGCCCGCGGTTAGTGCCGATGGTAAATGGCTGTATTTTGTAAGTGATATGCCGGGGGGCTTTGGCGAAACCGATATTTACTATTGCGAAATATACAGCGATGGTAAGCTGGGTAAACCCATAAACGCCGGTGCTGCTATCAATACCGAGGGCAAAGAAATGTTTCCGTTTCTTAAAGATAATGTACTGTATTTCGCTTCAGCTGTTCATGACGGCCTGCGCGGCCTCGATGTGTTTAGACGCGTCATCAGCGGAGTAGTGCAGTTTTCGCTTCCGCAGAACCTGGGCAAGCCGGTAAACAGTAACCGCGATGATTTTGCGTATGTGCAGTCGGCAGACGGTAAGCTGGTGTACCTAAGCAGCAACAGGGCCGGCGGCAGGGGCGATGACGATATTTATCTTGTAGTGCCAAAAGCCGAAACGCCTTGCGAAAAAGTAATAGCGGGCGTAGTAACCGATAAAAAGTTGGGCCAACCCATACCAGGTGTAGAGGTAACCATTACCGTGGGCGAAAAACAGCTTACCGAAACAACCGCCGAAGATGGCAGCTACAGTATTACCGTACCGTGCGACGGCACACCAATTACCAGTGCTAAAAAAGAAGGCTATGCTGCCAATGCCCCTGACGATAAGGGTAATATTAACCTGCAGGCCTATACTGATTTGGTTAAAAAAGGCGAAGGCAACCAGGAAATGGTAGACATTAACCCGATTTACTTTGATTTTGATAAGTACTATATAACGCCTCAGGCAGCCGCAGAGCTGGATAAGGTGGTGTATCTAATGGAGCAGTTCCCTAATGTGGTTATTAAAATAGAATCGCATACAGACAGTAGGGGCAAGGACGACTACAACCTTCGCCTGAGCGATGACCGTGCCAAAAGTACTTATAGCTATCTTGTGAGTAAAGGTATAGATCCTAAGCTTATAGAAAGCGTAAAAGGTTTTGGCGAAAGCCGACTGCTTAATAAGTGCAGTAACGGCGTGGATTGCAGCGAGGAAGAGCATCAGCTAAACAGGCGAAGCAACTTTATTATTGTAAAAAAATAGTTGGACATCTTTGCTAACAAAGCATAGCGGAATGTGATAATTTGTTTTTTTAAATTATCTGTCTCATTTATTTCTGCTTCGTTAGGTTTGTATTTTCTGCCGGTAAAGCCGCTTACGTTTTAATATACACCCTACACTTGTAGCTTTTTACCCCATAAATATTGCACAATACCTATATATGTTTACTTTTGTGGGTTGCAAAGCAGCGTTATGTATACTATAACCCATAAGGCTGCGTTTACTTAACCGTATACCGATAAAATAAATTCGTATTTATAATGAAAATTAACAGGTTTTATTCAGGCCTATTGGCTGCAACAATTCTTGTAACCGGTTGTAAAACAACAAAAGATACCACTCCCGCTACACAAACTACCGCTAAGGTTCAGCAAAAAGATGTTCTTTTTACCGTAAATGACAAACCGTACTATACAGACGAGTTTATAAGGGTTTACAAAAAGAATCTTGATCTTGTAAAAGATGATTCGCAAAAAGACCTTAACAACTACCTGGACTTATTTATTGGCTATAAGCTAAAAGTAAATAAGGCGTATAAACTAAACCTTCAGGAAGGCAAAAAATACCAGGGCGAATTAAAAAGCTACCGTAACCAGCTTGCTAAAAATTACCTGACGGACAGTAAGGTAACCACAGGCCTTGTGCAGGAAGCATACAACCGTATGCAGAAAGAAATAAAGGCGTCTCACATACTGTTTATGGTAGATGAAAACGCTTCCCCTGCAGATACGCTTAAAGCATACAACAAAGCTGTAGAAGCACGCAAAAGGCTTGTGGCCGGAGAAGACTTCGGTAAGCTTGCCGCAGAACTTTCAGAAGACCCGTCGGCTAAGGACAATAAAGGCGACCTGGGGTATTTTACGGTTTTCCGTATGGTGTACCCGTTTGAAACTGCCGCGTACAACACGCCAAAAGGCCAGGTAAGCAGGCCTGCACGTACGCGTTTTGGCTACCACCTTATTAAAGTTACCGATGTAAGGGACAACAGGGGAGAAGTAGCTGTAGCACACATTATGGTGGCAAGGCCACAAAAAGAGGATGATAAGGCTGCAGAGAATAAAGCCAAATCTAAAATTGAAGATATTTACAAAAAACTGCAACAGGGCGAAGACTTTACAGTGCTGGCAAAACAGCTTAGCGAAGACAAGACCAGTGCAGAAAAAGGCGGTGTGCTAATCCCGTTCAGCTCCGGGGAGTTAACCTCTCATCAGTTTGAATATACTCCTTTCGCGTTAAAAACCCCGGGCGAAATCAGCAAGCCGTTCCAGTCGCAATTCGGTTGGCATATTGTAAAACTGATAGAGAAAAAGCCTATAAAGAGTTTTGAAGACCTTAAGCCGGAACTTGAAAACCGCATTAAGCGCGATGAGCGTTCGCGCCTTATAGCGCAAAGCCTTACTGCTAACCTTAGGGCTAAGTACCCGGTGGTAAAAGATAAGGAAATGTATAAAAAAGTGGTGGGCGCACTTACCGACAGTATTTATGTTATGGATTGGAAACTGCCTAAAAACATAGAGGTATACAACAAGCCGCTACTAACCATTAACAAAGACAAGGAGCTAACCGGTAAGGACTTCCTTACCTATGTTAATTCTCAGCAAAATAATGGTGTTTCTGCCAAGCCGCTTTCGCGTGCTGCTGAGGTACTTTTTGAGCGCTACACCGATGAACAGCTTAACGCGTACTATAACCAAAACCTGGAAAGGGAATTCCCGGAGTTTGATGCTATTATGCAAGAGTACAGGGATGGCTTGTTGCTGTTTGACCTGATGGAGAAAGAAATTTGGGAAAAAGCTAAAAACGATACCATAGGCCAGCAAAACTACTACAACCAGCACAAGGCAGAATACGTATGGAAACAAAGGGCCGATGTAGAGGTGTATTCATCTACTAACGAAAAAGTGATAAAAGATGCACGTGCTTTATTGCTTAAAGGCAAAGATGCCAAAGCTGTAAAAGACAAGCTTAATACTAAAGACAAGGTAAACATTATAGAAAAGTCGGGTACGTTTGAAACCGGTACCGATGCCATGCCTAAGCTTGCCTTATGGAAAGCCGGCGTAAGCGATGTAGTGAAAGAAGGGGATTACTACTATGTGGTAAAAACCAACAAAATATTGCCTGCAGGCGAAAAAACATTTGAAGACGCCAAAGGCCGTGTGATTAACGATTATCAGCAGTACCTGGAGTCTACATGGGTAGAGCAGCTTAAAAAAGAGTTTACCGTAAAAGTAAACCAGGATGTGTTTGAAAAAGTAAAAACCGAAATCAATACGAAAAAATAATGCGTACCTGCCCCAGGCTTTTTATACTGTTGTTGTGTGTACTGGTTTCCTGCGGTAAAAAAGATGCTACCGTAAAAAAGGAAGATGCCGCTGCACGCGTTAACGACGTATACCTGGGTAAAGAGGAGCTTGCAGGGCTGGTGCCGGCAGGGGCGTCTAAAAAAGACAGCCTTGCCATTATAAAATCGTATATAGACCGCTGGGCATCGCAAAAGCTGTTGTTTGATGCTGCCATTGTAAATACAAGTGCAGAAAAACAGGCCGAACTGGATAAGCTTATACAGCAGTACAAAACGGATTTGTACACCCGTGCCTACCTGGAAGAAATGGTAAAACAGAGTGTAGATACTACAATTACCGAAGATCAGCTGGCGGCGTATTACAATAAAAACAAAGATAATTTCCGTACTACGGGTATGCTCGTTAAAATGCGCTACCTTCGCATGGAGAAAAACCACCCTAAATTTGCACTGGCAAGGCAGCGTTTTTTAAGTGGCAATAAAAAAGATAAAAAAGCGATTAATGATATGTCGCTTTACTTTAAAAGCTACGCGTTTAACGATACCACCTGGACCAGCATGAACGAGGTATACCAAAAACTGCCTTTTATAACCCCGGACAACAGGGGCAGGTATATAAGCAGCGGGATTTCTTACCAGTACCCTGATTCGGCAGATGTGTACATTGTTAAGGTAAACAAGGTTATAGACCGTAATGCCGTGGCACCGTACGAATACATAAAGCCTACCTTAAAAGAGATTATAATAAACAACAGGAAACTGGAGTTACTTAAAAAGATTGAAAAAGACATTACAGACGATGCGATTAAAAACAATAAATATGAAGTTTATAAGTAGTAGGTTTACCGTACTTTTATTAATGCTTTTTGTGGGTACTACACTGGCCGCACAGGAAATAATAAAAGATACCGTAAAACCTAAAACCCAAACAGCACCAAAAGGAAAAGCCAAGGTAGACGGAGTGGTGGCTGTAGTGGGTGATTATGTAGTATTAGAGTCTGATATTGATTTGCAGTATAAGGAGCTTCAAACACAAAATATATCTACAGAGGGTATTACCCGCTGCCAGCTACTGGGTAAGCTAATGGAAGAAAAGCTGTATGCCCACCATGCCATTCAGGACAGTATTGTAGTAAGCGATGCTGAGGTAAACGAGCAGGTAAACCGCAGGGTAGATTACTTTGTGGAGCAGCTGGGCTCTAAAGAAAAGATGGTGGAGTACTTTAAGAAGAAAGACTTCGACTCGTTTCAAACCGAGCTTTTTGACCTTGTAAAAACGCAGGAGCTTACAGAGCGTATGCGCAAAAAGGTTATAGACGACGTAGAAATAACACCCGAAGAGGTAAGGCAGTTCTTTATGAAGTTCCAAAAAGAGGATATTCCTGTTTTTGGTGCCGAAATGGAAGTGGCACAAATTGTTATAAAACCCGAAATTACCAAAGACGAAAAGCAAAAGGTAATAGATAAGCTAAAGCAGATTAAAAAAGATGTGCAGGAGGGCAGTAGCTTTTACAGCAAGGCCGTACTGTATTCTGAAGACCGTGGCTCTGGTGCTTCGGGCGGATATATACCGGTAACGCGTAAGTCGCAACTCGTAAAGGAGTTTAAAGACACGGCATTTAGTACAGAGGAAGGGCAGATTTCTGAACCTTTTGAAACCGAATACGGCTACCACATTATTTACGTGGAAAAAGTACGTGGCCAGGAGCGCGATGTGCGCCACATCCTTATGGTGCCAAAGGTTACAGAGGAGTCTAAAAAAGCAGCGAAAGAAAAAATCAGTAAGATAAGGGAGCGTATTGCCAAAGGCGAAATCTCGTTTTCGGATGCTGCCAAATCAGAGTCTAATGATAAGGAAACGCGTAACAGCGGTGGCCTTCTTATAAACCCGGCAAACCTGGGTACGCGCTTTGAACTTACTAAAATGGATCCTAACATTTACAACGAAATTTCAGGGTTAAAAAACAACGAGGTTTCAGAACCGATTGAAGATATGGACAGGCTGGGCGTAGTAAGCTACAAGCTGTACACAGTAATTAACAGGTACGACGAGCACCCTGCAGATTATGCTAAAGACTATATAAAAATTAAAGAGCTGGCACTTAAGGAAAAGCAGATTAAAACCATTGCTAAATGGAGCGAGGAAAAAATTAAATCTACTTACATTAAGGTAAACGCTGATTACCAGGGATGCAAGTTTGCTAACAACTGGCTAAAAAAATAACAACACTTTTGCCTCCATAAACCGGGCAGGCTTTAAAATAATTTATTAAGTTTGAAAGCTAAGGTACACGCCTTAGCTTTTATTTTAATCAAAGAACCATAAACACACTATGTCAGACGTAGCAGCGATACAAAATTTAGTGCAAAAACAGGCCGCGCTGAAGCAGGAAATAGCTAAAGTAATCATAGGCCAGCAGGAAGTTGTAAACCAAATAGTACTGAGTATTTTTTCAGGAGGCCACGCGCTTTTAGTGGGTGTTCCGGGGCTTGCCAAAACACTTATGGTAAACACCATAAGCCAGGCACTTGGACTCGATTTTAAGCGTATACAGTTTACGCCAGACCTAATGCCCAGCGATATATTGGGTAGCGAAATACTGGACGAAAACCGTAATTTTAAGTTTATAAAAGGCCCTATATTCAGTAACATTATCCTCGCAGACGAGATTAACCGTACGCCACCTAAAACCCAGGCTGCACTACTGGAAGCCATGCAGGAAAAATCGGTTGCCATAGCCGGCCAGCACCACAAACTGTCGTTGCCGTACTTTGTACTGGCTACACAAAACCCCATAGAGCAGGAGGGAACCTATCCGCTGCCTGAAGCGCAGCTAGACCGTTTTATGTTTGCCATAAAGCTGGATTACCCTACGTTTGAAGAAGAGGTTCAGGTGGTAAAAAGCACTACTACCGATGCTAAGGTTACCGTAAACCCGCTGTTTACGGCCGAAGAAATTGTAGAATACCAGCAGCTTATACGCCGCATACCTGTGGCTGATAATGTTATAGAATACGCGGTAAAACTGGTTAACAAAACCCGCCCGGGTAATGCGCTGAGTACGGATTACGTAAAAACGTACCTGGACTGGGGTGCGGGCCCGCGTGCATCGCAAAGCCTTATCCTTGCGGCTAAAGCCCACGCGGCACTAAGCGGCCAGTTTAGCCCTGATATTGAAGATGTGCAGGCTGTCGCCCCCGGCATACTGCGCCACCGTATTATTAAAAACTACAAGGCCGATGCCGAAGGCATTACCGAAGAAATGATAATCAAAAAGCTGTTTTAAACAGCTTTTTTTGTTTAAATTTGATTATGGCGAAACTCTTTTTCTTTCTTTCTTTATTTTTAACAGGTTGTGTTTTTGGACAATCCTCCCACGATGGTTCCTATGATGCTTTGGAAGAAGCGTTAAAAAATATTAATGATGCTAAAAAGCTGTATTTGATTGATAATAATTTATTAGAATTAGATGTAAGAATTGCTGAACTTGTTAATTTAGAAGAGATTGTTCTTGACGAAAATCCTAACCTTAATCTGGAACATGCATTCAATTTGCTGGCTAAATTGGAAAAATTAAAAAGCGTTTCTTTAGGGACTTGTAATCTTTCTGATTTGCCTGAAAGTATTGGTAAACTAAAATTACTTGAAGATCTTGATCTTAATGGGAACAATTTCGAGGATATTCCAAAAGCAGTAAAACGTTTAACAAATTTAAAGATTCTTAGTCTTAATGGTAATAATATATCTGTGCTGCATATATCTCAAGGGGATTTACCGAACCTCACTATTTTAGATTTAGGGTATAATCAGTTCAAGAGATTACCTACTGAAGTAAAGGTGTTTCCGTATTTGAAAAATTTTATAATATTTTACAATCAGATTAGTGAAGTCCCAAAAGAAGTAGGAGAAATTAAGAATTTGGAATGGCTTAATGTTGAACATAATGATATAGAGATAATTCCAAGTGAATTTTCTAAACTTACTAAATTAAAAAGGTTATCGCTTAATAGTAATAAACTCGATAAAAAATCACTTTTAGTAATATCAAAAATGAATTCACTTGAAAATTTAGATATTGGGACGAACAATCTTAATGCAATTCCTGATGATTTCAAAAATCTAAAAAACCTTAAAAGGCTTGATTTAAGCCATAATAAGATTACTGAGTTGCCTGAAAGTTTTGTAAAACTGAAGAAACTTGAACAAATTGGTCTTGGAGAATTAAAAGACTTGAATTGGGGGAATGCCTTTAAAATATTATCGAAAATAAATAATCTTAGAAGAATAGGGATGTTCAGGATGCATTTAACTAAAATGCCTGATGGTTTTGAACAATTACAACAAGTTACCACTTTTTGGCTTACCTTCAATTCATTCGATAAACAGGAACGTGAGCGTATTAGTGCAATGGTTCCTAACGCTCAAATTACTTTTCACTAATGAACAAAATCCTTCGATTTATACCTACCATATATTTTATCCTTTTTTCGCTGTTCTGGTTTTACCAGCAGTATGCCGAAACAGGTACATATCATTACGTTTCTATAGCGGTTTTTGTGGCTTTGGTGGCGCAGTTGTTTACTAACAACAAAACCACCGGGTTTTTGTACGGTATTTTGTTTTTGCTTTTTTCTGGCTTTATGATTTCGTATGCCGTAACCATGTTTACCGGTACAGAGATTGTTACTGAAAACACCTACAGCCTGTTATATATGCAGTTAGGCATCTACGGTTTTACGTTTATAATGGCGGGTTTAATGGTCTATTACAACCGTTACTTCAGTCAAAAAGTGTAAAATATTACGGCTCGCGATTATAGATTTGCTAATTTACTATATCGTTTTAGTTGCTATTTTTGGGCTAACGGTGTTTTGCGAATTGCAAGGTCGTTACAATTTTAGGCTGAATTTTTACATTTTGGCAATATGAGGTTAAATAAATGATAATTCTTAATAAATTGGCTATTTATCACAAAATTTTTGAATTATCTGCATCAAAGTAGAATCTTTATAAATAATAATTTTGCCAAATTAAAGAATCGATAAAAATTTTTTAATTGAAATTAGTTTGAGTAAATTTACGCACATTTTTACAAACAAACATAAATATTTAAATATGGCTTTTGATACTATTTATAACGATTATATCAAAGAAATTGAAGAAAGAAAAGCCCTTGGACTTCATCCAAAACCAATTGACGGAGCAGAATTATTAACTGCAATAATCGCCCAAATAAAAGATATAAACAATCCGCACCGAGCAGATTCTGTTAAGTACTTTATTTACAACACGCTTCCGGGTACTACACCTGCTGCTGCTGTAAAAGCAGCGTTCTTAAAAGAAATCATTCTTGGTAATGAGGTTGTTGCCGAAATTACCCCTGCATTTGCCTTCGAACTACTATCGCACATGAAAGGTGGTAAGTCTATAGAGGTACTACTTGATTTAGCCCTTGGCGAAGATCTTGCTATTGCAAAAGACGCGGCAAATGTGCTTAAAACCCAGGTGTTCCTTTACGAGGCAGATACAGACCGCCTTAAGGGTGCCTACATAAACGGAAGCGAAATCGCTAAAGAAATACTGGAAAGCTATGCTAAAGCAGAATTTTTTACCAAGCTGCCAGAGGTACCGGAAGAAATAAAAGTGGTAACTTACATAGCGGCTGAAGGTGATATTTCTACCGACCTGCTTTCGCCGGGTAACCAGGCGCACTCGCGTTCAGACCGCGAACTGCACGGTCTTTGTATGATGACTCCTGCACAACAGCAGGAAATTAAAGGCCTTCAGGCGCAGCACCCGGATGCAAGCGTTATGCTTATTGCCGAAAAAGGTACTATGGGCGTAGGTTCATCGCGTATGTCTGGTGTAAACAACGTAGCACTTTGGACCGGTAAGCAGGCCAGCCCATATATTCCGTTTGTAAACATAGCGCCTATTGTGGGTGGTACAAACGGTATTTCGCCTATCTTCCTTACAACCGTAGACGTTACAGGTGGTATAGGTATAGACCTTAAAAACTGGGTTAAAAAACATGATGCCGATGGTAACCTTGTGCGTAACGACAAAGGCGAACCTGTTCTTGAGGAGGTTTACTCTGTAGCTACAGGTACGGTTTTAACCATTAATACAAAAACTAAAAAACTATACAACGGCGATAAAGAACTCATAGACCTGTCTAAATCATTTACGCCGCAAAAGTTAGAATTTATCAAGGCTGGCGGTTCTTACGCAGTAGTATTTGGTAAAAAAATACAAACATTCGCAGCCCAGACATTGGGTATCGAAGTGCCAACGGTATTTGCCCCGTCAAAAGAAATTACTATTGAAGGGCAGGGACTTACCGCGGTTGAAAAAATATTTAACAGAAACGCCGTGGGTGTTACCCCTGGTAAACTGCTGTACGCCGGTTCAGACGTTCGTGTTAAGGTAAACATTGTAGGTTCTCAGGACACTACAGGCCTTATGACGGCTCAGGAGCTGGAGTCTATGGCGGCTACGGTGATTTCGCCAAGTGTAGACGGTGCGTACCAGTCGGGTTGTCACACCGCTTCGGTTTGGGATAAAAAAGCGCAGGCTAACATACCTAAGCTTATGAAGTTTATGAACGACTTTGGTGTTATTACGGCACGCGACCCTAAAGGTGTGTACCATTCTATGACCGACGTTATTCATAAGGTTCTTAACGATATTACGGTAGATGAGTGGGCTATTATTATTGGTGGCGACTCGCATACAAGGATGTCTAAAGGTGTTGCTTTCGGTGCCGACTCTGGTACTGTGGCACTTGCACTGGCTACGGGAGAGGCTTCTATGCCAATTCCTGAATCGGTAAAAGTTACCTTTAAAGGCCAGATGAAAGACCACATGGATTTCCGTGATGTGGTACACGCTACACAGCTGCAAATGCTTCAGCAGTTTGATGGCGAAAACGTATTCCAGGGCAGGATTATAGAGGTGCATATTGGTACGCTGCTTGCAGACCAGGCGTTTACCTTTACTGACTGGACTGCTGAGATGAAAGCTAAGGCATCTATATGCATCTCTCAGGACGATACCCTTATTGAGTCGCTTGAGATTGCAAAAAGCCGCATCCAGATTATGATTGATAAAGGTATGGATAACCACAATCATGTACTGCAGGGCCTAATAGATAAGGCAGACAAGCGTATTGAAGAAATACAATCACGCATTAAGCCGGCACTTACACCAGATGATAACGCCAGGTATTATGCAGAGGTGGTTATAGACCTGGATGCTATTGCTGAACCAATGATTGCTGACCCGGATGTAAACAACGAAGATGTTTCTAAACGATACACGCACGATACCATCCGTGATTTGTCTTACTATGGTGGCGATAAAAAAGTAGACCTTGGGTTTGTGGGCTCTTGTATGGTACACAAAGGTGACCTGAAGATTGTTTCTCAGATGCTAAGGAACCTGGAAGAAAAACAGGGCGAAGTGAAGTTTAACGCGCCACTTGTAGTGGCTGCGCCTACATATAATATTATAGACGAACTTAAAGAGGAGGGCGACTGGGATTTACTGCAAAAGTATTCCGGCTTTGAGTTTAGCGACCTGTTACCTAAAAACACCGCCCGTACAGAGTATGAAAATATGATGTACCTGGAGCGCCCAGGTTGTAACCTGTGTATGGGTAACCAGGAAAAAGCGGCAAAAGGAGAGACGGTAATGGCTACGTCTACCCGGTTGTTCCAGGGCCGTGTGGTAGCAGACAGCGAGCGGGAAAGAGGCGACTCGTTACTGG
>JAAXJD010000161.1 GCA_012270005.1 Flavobacterium sp.
TCTGGTTGCAGCTGAGTACAATAACCAACACACAGACGATAAGGAAACCGGCAAAGTACACCTTGCCCATAAAATACCCGATCCCGTTGATGGTAATTTCACGGTGGCACAAGTCTGCCGCGCTTTTGAGCCCTACCTATTGGCTAATAATAAGACCGAAAAACCCGTCCGGCACATCTCCCTTAATCCTGACCCTTCGGATAAGGTCAGCGATGAACGCTTCATGCAAATGGCGGAGCAGTACATGAAGGAAATGGGTTATGCCAGCCAACCGTATATCGTATACAAGCATACCGATATAGAACGCACCCACATTCATATCGTGACTACCTGCGTACAACTTGACGGTAGTAAAATTCCCGACAGCTACGACCACCACCGTTCCATGGCGGCCTGCCGAGACTTGGAAAAAGCATTTGATCTAACACCTGCTAATGAAAAAATGCAACGGAATGAAAAACCCGCTTTCAAGCCTGTAGATTATATTAAAGGTGATGTTAAAAGCCAGATGGCAGCAGTGATCCGGTATCTCCCTAAATACTATAGCTTTCCCAATCTGGGCACTTATAATGCGTTGCTTTCACTGTTCAACATTACTGCCGAACCGATAAGCGGTGAAGCCATTGGGATCACCAAAAAGGGACTGGTGTACTTTGCGCTTGATACCAAAGGTGAAAAAACAGGTAAGCCTTTTAAGTCTTCCTTATTCGGGAAACATACGGGTTTGAATGCTTTAGAAATGCACTTTGAAAAATCCAAAATGGCAATGGCTAAAAATCCATCCAGGACCATACAAAAAAATAGTATTGAAGCAGCGATGCACATGGCAAATGGTGAAAGCGATTTTAAAGGGCAATTGCTTGAACAAGGTGTAAATATTGTGGTACGTCGTAATAATGAAGGAAGGGTCTACGGGATTACATTCATCGACCATGAATCCCGGAGCGTGTGGAATGGCTCACAACTGGGTAAAAACCTTTCCGCTAACGTGTTTAACGACTGGTGGAATAAGGGGATTAAAATTGATTCGGATATCACACAGCCCAACAAACTATCGCCTTCACCGGTCAATAGTGATGAAAAAGACCCTTTTGGATTTTTGACTCCTACCAGAAATGACGGTGTACTTGAAGCTTTAGGAAGTTTATTACCGCACAGCCAGGGTGAGGATTATGAAGAACGCGATTTTGAAAACCGGATGAAGAAAAAGAGAAAATACCGCCGGGGACAGTCTTAATTGTCCTGAAATGCAAAGCGAATACTATTGCATGCTCAGTTAAAAGATTGCCTAAATTCCAGCGGGGAAAGCTTTGTTTTTGTCTTAAAGAGTTTGCTGAACGACTGCGAATGTTCAAATCCTAATTCGTAAGCAATTTCACTGATGGATAAGTTGGTGGCGGATAGTTTTTCCTTCGCCTTTTCTATCAGTTTTAAATGAATGTACTGTTGCGTATTTAAGCCTATAACCGAACGCAGTAAGTCACTTAAATAGCCTGTAGATAAGTTGAGTTGTTCGGAAAGGTACTGTACGGTAGGTAATCCTCGCTGCAAGGTTTGCCCATTCTCAAAATAGGCATCTAAGAGTGCTTCGGTTTTCTGCAGTATATCATCGTTTACCGTTTTGCGGGTAATAAACTGGCGCTTGTAAAAACGGTTGACGTAATTCAGCAGTAAGTCGACCTGTGAAACAATTACTTCCTGGCTGAACTCATCAACACGGGCATTGATCTCCCTTTCCATGATTTCAAACACCGATAAAATAATCTCCCGTTCCTGGCTGGATAAGTGCAGGGCTTCATTCATTGAGTACGAGAAATAACCATATTGCTTTATTTTCTTTGCTAACGGATAGCCCAATAGAAAATCAGGATGGATAAGCAGTAAATAAGCATACGTCTTACTGTTATAATCTGTACTACCTACTAATTGGTTGGGAGCAATAAACAGCATACTGCCATCGTCATAATCATAATAGGCCTGCCCGTATTTCAGCCTTCCGCTGTTTCGTGTGATAAAGGTTATCTTGTAGAAATCTACAATATCATAAATAGGCGCCATATCCGTATTAAAAGGATTGCCCTCATGGAAATGAACCAGGCTTATCAACGGATGCTGGGGTTTGGGCAATCCAAAGGCCTCATGGCTTTCAGAAATAGTTTTAAACCGTACAAGATTCTTCTTTTTCATATATCAAATTTAGATAAAACCCACGATAGAAACGCTATCGCGGGTTTTAGTCTTTACTTAAAGTATTACCATGGAAGTATCTTGTTTTCACCTGAAAAATCAGCCGGCCCGGTAAAACTTCCATTCGGCAGGTCTTCTGCCAATGACACACGGATTGGCTCTAAGGAACCGTATTCTACCGTATCGGTCCCCTGAAAATTATTAAGCGCCGTTGCGGTAAATCCTGGACTCACCAAATGTACTTTGATTCCCGTATTTTCAAGCTCTATTGCTAACGATAGGAAAATTCCGTTAAGCGCCGTTTTAGATGCGCCATAAATAGCATCAAATGCCGAGCGGTAGGGATTATGAGGATTTGCGTTGATGGTAAGAGAACCTAAAGCGCTCGATACCGTAACAATACGTGACGCGGTTGTTTCCTTTAACAAAGGCAGGAACGCCTGCGTTATGGCAAGTGTACTGAATACGTTGGTATTCCAAACCGCTTTCAACTCTGCAATTGATGCGATACTCGGTTTTTGAGCCCCTAAAATTTCTTCCATGGTGCGTCCTGCCTTTCCGGCATGGGAAATGGCGGCATTGTTCACTAACAATGAGAGGTATCCAAACTCTTCCTGAACCTTCGCTACCGCAGCGTTAACAGCATCGGTATTGGTAATATCCAATTGAATAACCCTGGCGTTTGTGCCAATTTCTTTGGCGGCGGCTTCTCCTTTTTGTAAATCCCTTGAGCCTACGTAGACAATGTAATTATTTTCGGCTAGGGCCTTGGCAACCTGAAATCCTACACCGGTATTAGCGCCTGTAACAAGAGCCACTTTTGTTTTGTTTGTCTGCATGATTTTATCTTTTAATGATATAGTGCAAAATTCTGCCTTACCGCTGTGTCTGATGTAGCCAAATCGGGAATTCCTGTAGCCTAAACGGGAAAATAGTTATGCTAAATATCTAATCCTTTACGTCCAAATAGTGCCTCCCGGCGACAAGTAGTACCATAGCATCCCTAAGCGCTGGTAAAACGGCTAAGTTCAGGGCATAACATTCAAAATCTATACTATGCAGGGAGAAGACGACATCAGGGGGCTCGCCAAGATTATGGCTTTTATGAGGGCTGTCAGCATTCTTATTTTACTGATGCACTTTTATTGGTTTTGCTACGGCTGGTTTTTGGATAAGGGCTGGACACTAAATCTGGTTAATAAGATACTATCCAATTTTCAGCGTACCGCAGGATTGTTCTCCTATGGGCTGTACACCAAGTTGTTTACAGTAATACTATATTCTTTATGCTGCCTTGGTACCAAATGGGTCAAAAACGAAAAGGTAACCTGGACCAAAATTAATGGGATATTGTTCATAGGCTTTATGCTTTTCTTTTGTAGCGGGTGGATGATCTCTTTAGGTAGCGGGTGGGTCGTAACGGCATACATGGCAATTGTCGCGACCGGTTACATTTGCCTGATGGTCGGAGGTGTATGGTTGTCAAGGTTATTACGGAACAACCTTATGGACGACGTGTTCAATACGGAAAATGAGAGTTTCCAGCAGGAAACCCAGCTCATGGAAAATGAATATTCCGTAAACCTGCCCACAAAGTTTTATTACAACATAAAGAGGCACAACGGCTGGATAAATATCGTAATCCCGTTCAGGGCAACGATTGTATTGGGCACACCCGGCTCGGGTAAGTCCTTTGCCGTAGTAAACAATTACATCCGCCAACATATCGAAAAAGGGTTTTCCATGTACATCTATGATTTTAAGTTTGATGACCTTTCTACCATAGCCTACAACCACTTATTAAAACACGCCGATAACTACGAGGTCAGGCCAAAATTCTATGTCATTAACTTTGACGACCCGCGCCGTAGCCACCGTTGCAATCCCATCAATCCGGATTTTATGACCGATATCTCCGATGCCTACGAATCCGCCTACACCATCATGCTCAACCTGAACCGCAGCTGGATACAGAAACAGGGAGATTTCTTCGTAGAGTCGCCAATCATTCTCCTCGCTGCCATCATCTGGTTCCTGAAAATTTACGACAATGGGCGCTATTGCACTTTCCCACACGCCATAGAATTGCTGAATAAGAAATATGCCGATGTGTTTACGATACTGACTTCGTATCAGGAGCTGGAAAATTACCTGTCGCCGTTTATGGATGCCTGGCAGGGCGGTGCGCAGGACCAGCTACAGGGGCAGATTGCCTCTGCGAAAATACCCTTATCACGGATGATATCACCACAGCTGTATTGGGTAATGACCGGCGACGATTTTACATTGGACATCAACAACCCTAAAGAACCGAAAATACTTTGCGTGGGCAACAACCCCGACCGCCAGAACATTTATTCCGCTGCGCTGGGATTGTATAATTCCCGCATCGTGAAGCTAATCAACAAGAAAGGGCAGTTAAAAAGTTCCGTCATCATCGACGAGCTGCCCACCATCTACTTTCGTGGGCTGGACAATCTTATTGCGACTGCGCGTAGTAACAAAGTCGCGGTCTGCCTCGGCTTTCAGGATTACTCACAGCTTACCCGTGACTATGGCGACAAGGAAAGTAAAGTGATCCAGAATACCGTGGGTAATATCTTCAGTGGTCAGGTCGTCGGGGAAACCGCGAAGAGCCTCTCAGAACGTTTTGGTAAGGTCCTGCAAAAACGCCAAAGCATGACCATCAACCGTAACGATAAATCAACCTCCATATCCACCCAGCTCGACAGCCTGATACCGGCAAGTAAAATAGCTACACTCACACAGGGGATGTTTGTGGGTGCTGTATCGGATAATTTTGATGAGCGCATAGAACAGAAGATATTCCATGCTGAAATTGTCGTAGACGCCTCGAAAATAGCAAATGAGGAAAAAAGCTATAAGAAGATACCCAACATTCGCTCGTTCTGTGATAAGGACGGGAAAGACCGGATGGCCCGGGATATCGATGATAACTACCGCCAGATTAAACTGGATATTGTAAACATCATTGATTTGGAATTAAACAGGATTAAGAATGATCATGATTTACAACATTTGACACAAGGCAAGAAAACATAGTTTGATAAATATTCATTAGATAATCGGAAATATTCCGATTAAAGACTAAAAATTAGACATACTGGATATTCTTATATACAGCCTATGAAGCTAATTATGAGGGCAGGTATCCATAAAGTATAAATAGTTACTAGTAGGATAAAACAAAGCAGGGTTTTGATAGGTAATATAATAATGCTTATTATAAATGACGGCCAGCCGATATCTAAAGTGAAAAATATTTTATGGATATCATCCGGAAATTAAAATTCCCGTAAAACAGGCATTAGAAAAATAGTACTTTTGCCGCTCACTAAAAATCCTAACATGAAAGAACTAATCGAAAAGATCGATGCAGAGTTTGAAGCGTTCAAAGCTGATGCAGAACTACAACTGGAAAAAAGCAATAAAGCAGCCGGTACAAGGGCACGTAAGTCATCCCTTGACCTTGAGAAACAGCTAAAGGAATTCCGTAATGTTTCTTTGGAAGAATCTAAAAAATAAAAACTGCTTGCCGGATTCGGCAAGCATTTTTTTGCTCCTCCCCAGCGGTTCCTATTCTCGGAAAACTCTTTTTG
>JAAXJD010000180.1:0-2260 GCA_012270005.1 Flavobacterium sp.
GGCTATTATATCTCCTGCTATTAAAAACAGCCAGTTTTCAAGTTTGCGTTTCGCAAGCTGCCATGTCCCCACAAAAAGCAGCCCGGTCATAATGATATCGGCATACGCCCACCATCGGTCAAACTTGTTAAACAAAATATAGATAACCGAAACAAATATAATAGAAAAAATAAAAATAAAAACAGACTTTAGCCAATCTTGATACGAATTTTTTGTAATTTTTAGAATATCGTTATCATTTTTGTATGGTTTTTGCCATAGCCACCATCCGTAAATACTTACATAAAAATAGTACAAATTAATAATCAGGTCGCCGTAAAGCTCCCAATTAATTAAAAGGTAAATATATATTACCGTACTGGCAAGACCCGTAGGATACAGCCATATACTGTTTCGTTTACTAAACACTACGCTTACTATGCCTAAAATCACAGCAACGCTTTCAAGCAAAATCTGGACAAATGTATAGTCTTTATATTGCCTGAATAAAAAGTCGTAAATGTCAAACATTAAAAAAATGTTAAAGATTATATTCCAAGGCAATACACCAGTGTAAAACCTTCGAGCTCCATAAAATAAAAGGGTACGGTGGCCTTTACCCCTTCAAAGTCAAATGCGGTTTCCCCCTCACCGCTTTCCGCCGTAAACGGAAACACTTCTATATTTTGTTTAAAGCTCATTCCGGGGCGCGATATCATTTTATACACCGCTTCTTTAACCCCCCATATTATAATGAGCATCCTAAGATACTCTGATGCGTTTTCCTTATTTAAAAAGCCAAATTCGTTCCCCACAAACTTATCGGCAATAAGCACCACTTTTGGCCGTTGCATTTCCATGTCTATGCCTATCTGGCGGCTGCTTATAATAATCGCGCTAAACGCATACGAGTGCGTTATAGAAATATTTCGCCCATCGGTAAGGTGCGGCTTACCTTTATCATCATAAAAAAGATCAAAATCAGTATAGCCGGCGTGCTGCAACAACATACGCACCCCCAGAAAACCTTTTTGGTGCTGCTCACTCTTCATGCTTTCAAGCCGGTTTTGACACAGCTCCTTAAGCTGCGTGGCGGCACGCAGTTCGTCCAGGGTTTCGGTGTTCTTCCACACCAGTACCCGGGTATCAGCATCTATGGTAAGCGATTTATATAAAGGCATTTATTAATTGTTGAAGCAGAAAATTAATTCCTATTTAGTACCTTTGCAAAAATTTTCGAATAACAAATATACTGTAAATAGCTGATGAGTACAACAACGCTGCCTTATGTGGCTTACAAAGTTAAGGATATTTCGCTTGCGGAATGGGGAAGGAAAGAAATACAACTTGCAGAAGCTGAAATGCCGGGGCTTATGGCCCTGCGTGCGGAATATGGCCCTAGCCAGCCGCTAAAAGGTGCCCGCATAGCCGGTTGCCTTCACATGACCATACAAACGGCCGTGCTTATTGAAACCCTTGTAGCCCTGGGTGCCGAAGTTACCTGGAGCTCTTGTAATATATTCTCTACACAAGACCATGCTGCTGCTGCTATTGCTGCTGCTGGTATTTCTGTTTACGCCTGGAAAGGTATGAACGAACAGGAATTTGACTGGTGTATAGAGCAAACACTTTGGTTTGGCGAAAACCGCGAGCCGCTTAACATGATCCTTGATGATGGTGGCGACCTTACTAATATGGTGTTTGACCGTTTCCCTGAACTTGCTGCAGGTATTAAAGGCCTTAGCGAAGAAACTACTACAGGGGTACACCGCCTGTACGAAAGGATGAAAAACGGCACACTGGTAATGCCTGCCATTAACGTAAACGACTCTGTTACAAAATCTAAATTTGACAACAAATACGGCTGTAAAGAAAGTGCTGTAGATGCGGTACGCCGTGCTACAGACCTTATGCTTGCCGGTAAGCGTGTGGTAGTTTGTGGTTATGGAGACGTGGGTAAAGGTACGGCTGCATCATTCCGTGGAGCAGGTTCTATAGTTACCGTTACCGAAATTGACCCTATCTGTGCGCTACAGGCTGCTATGGACGGTTATGAGGTTAAAAAACTTGATACTGTAATAGCAAATGCCGACATAGTAATAACTACAACAGGTAACAAAGACATTGTGGTAGGCCGTCATTTCGAACAAATGAAAGACAAAACTGTAGTTTGTAACATAGGCCACTTCGACAACGAAATAGACATGGCATGGCTTAACGCTAACCACGGTGGTTCTAAAGTAGAAATCAAGCCTCAGGTAGACAAGTATACCATTAATGG
>JAAXJD010000180.1:2270-16335 GCA_012270005.1 Flavobacterium sp.
CCTTGCCGAAGGCCGCCTTGTAAACCTTGGTTGTGCAACAGGACACCCAAGTTTTGTTATGAGTAACTCGTTTACAAACCAAACTCTTGCACAAATAGAGCTTTGGACAAACAGCGATGCTTACGAAAACAAAGTTTACATGCTGCCTAAGCATCTTGACGAGAAAGTGGCTGCCCTACACCTTGCTAAACTTGGCGTGGAGCTTGAAACCCTTTCAAAAGGCCAGGCTGATTACATAGGCGTAGACGTACAAGGTCCGTTTAAACCGGAGTACTACCGTTACTAATAAACGCAAAACGTTATATATAAAACCTGCCGTTTGGCAGGTTTTTTTTGTTTTCAATGAACGTAAAAAAGCCGGCAGCCCACAAACAATGATGTGAAACAAACCGGCTTTTGCATTGGATAAAATGAATAAAAACTATCTTAACTATTAATAAAATCCGAAGTTAAAGTCGTTTAAAAAAGCCCCGAAAATACGAGGCTTTTTAATACTACCTAACAATCAAAATAAACTGTTCCCACACAAGTTTGGATAACAATTTAAAGCCCTTTCTGCTAAAAGAACAAAGCAAAAGTAAGGCGGGAAACAAGCCGGAAAAATACCTAACAAAGGGTAATTTCAAGGTTTAACACTATGTGATGATTAACCGTAAGCAATTAAAAATATAGCATTATTTTTGTAGCCCGTTGTAATTTATAAAGCACTATGTATTTTTTGTCGCGCGAACTTTACTTCCCTCCCGTAACACAAGCTTCACCCGAAGGTATTGTGGCAGTGGGCGGCGACCTAAGCCCCGAAAGGCTTTTGCTGGCGTATCGCAGCGGAATATTTCCGTGGTTTGATGAAGATGAGCCTATATTGTGGTGGAGCCCGCCGGAGCGCATGGTGCTGCTGTTCCCGGAACTTAAGGTTTCTAAAAGCATGCGGAATATTATTAACCGCAATATGTTTAAGGTTACCTGGAATACTGCTTTTGAGGAAGTGATTAAATCATGCCGTACCATAAAACGCGATGGGCAACCCGGAACCTGGATTACAGAAGAAATGCAGGAAGCCTACTGTACACTACACAAAATGGGTTATGCAAAATCAGTAGAGGTATGGCAGGACGATGTTTTAGTGGGAGGTTTATACGGCGTGGACCTGGGGAATATATTTTGCGGAGAAAGCATGTTTAGCAAGGTAAGCAACGCCAGTAAAATTGCGTTTATAGCCCTGGCTCAAAAACTTCAAAACGAAAAATATCACTTACTGGATTGCCAGGTACATAACGACCATTTAGAAAGCCTTGGCGCACGCGAAATACCACGTGATATTTTTATCAGGGTTTTAAACACGCCGGCATCAAGGTAAAAGAGGAGCGCGTTATGCGTGTGGTTTCAGCCTACGTTGTTTTCTTTCCCAGTTGTATGCGTAGGCTATAGAAATCACTACCACAAATGCAGCAAAGTAAAACATAGCGGGTATACGCGATAAGTGGTCTGCGTAGTACCATCCTGCAATGGCAGCACCCGTACCTATGCCTATTTCCATAGCCATATAACTTGTAGCTACTGCCTTACCACGGTCTTCCGGGCTGCTGAGTTCTACCATCCACGCATTTAACGATGGCGAAAAAATGCCCTGTGCTATACCGTATACCCCTGCAGCTACTAAAAACAAAAATGGCGTATTTGCAGCACCTGTACCTATAAGTGCCAAAACAAGTACTGTAAGCCCATAGCGCATTACCCGTACCCTTCCGTACTTATCACTTGCCTTTCCGGCTAAAAAACGCATTACCAGCGAGGTAATGGTAAGCACCATAAAAAACGTCCCTTTATTTGCAATACCTAGCGATTCTGACTTATCTGGGATAAGTGTAAGCATGGTACCATAAGAAAGGCACGACAGCAGGTTTACTATTGCAGCCGGTATGGCCTGCTTTAGTATAATATCACGGCGGTTAATTTTTAGCAACGAAAAGCGGAACCGCTGATTATTCGGCAGGGTTTCCTTCATTTTCATGATAATTAGTATACTGAGCAGCGCAAATGCAGCCGAAACATAAAAAAGCACATTAATACTAAAATGCAGCGCAAGGTAGCCACCTATTGCAGGGCCTACCGCCATACCGGTACTAAAAAACAGGCCGTGAAAACCCAGTGCTTCGCCCCAGCGTTCTTTTGGGGCAATGTCTGCCACATAGGCCGCGGTAGCCGTAGGCTTAAAACCTGTAGAAAAACCATGCAGCAATCTTAAAAATAAAAACCCAGACACGCTGGCTAATACCGGATACAACACCCCGCAAACAAAACAAACTATACTACCCACCGCCATTACGGGTACCCTGCCTACAGTATCGGTAAGGCGCCCGCTAAAGGGCCTTGAAATTCCGGCTGTAAGAGTAAACAACGCTATGATAAGCCCCTTATACTCTGCACCTCCCAAGCTACTTAGGTAAGCAGGGAGCTCGGGTATAAGCATATTAAAACTGGCAGAGAACAATAATGAACTCATACACAGCAGGCCAAATTGCAGGTTATAGATAGGATGGGAAACTTTCTTCATAATGCGCCGCAAAGGTACGCCGCTAAAAAGGGTTATCCTATGTTTTATATGCTAAATTTATGTTGCCATAACCATTCGGATAAAGTTGCTCACATAGCGGATTTAACCTGCATTTATGAACATCAGGTTTAAAAAAGAAATAACTTTGTAATATAAACCGTACTATTATGAGTAAAACAATGAAGATATTGGTAATGGTGGCTACTACCCTTACCCTTGGCTATATATCAGGGCTTGTTACACAAAGCAGTGTAAACACATGGTACCCTACCTTAAATAAACCGTTTTTTACACCGCCAAACGCAGTTTTCCCTATAGCATGGAGTACGCTGTATGTGTTTATGGGCATTGCGGCAGGGCTGGTTTGGGCGCGTATAGACGTGCAAACCGAATTGGTAAAAAAAGGACTTAAATTCTTTGCCATACAGCTGGCACTTAATATGCTATGGAGTTACCTGTTCTTCGGGTTAAAAAATCCGCTCATAGCCCTTATAGAAGTGGTACTGTTATGGCTGATGATTTATGAAACATGGCATATATTTAAAAGAGTAGACCGCATAGCAGGGTGGCTTTTTGTGCCTTACCTTGCCTGGGTTACGTATGCTTCGGTGCTAAATGCGTCCATTTGGTGGCTTAACCGCTAATCAGCACCGAAACATTTAGTTTGGGTTTACTTGCGTAGCACTACAATCCAGTCCCACTCAGCAGGGTCACCCACACCTACACTTGGCGTGTACAGCATAATATGTACTTTTTCGCCGGGATGGTTTTGCCTGCTTTGCTTTACCACCTCAAGGTTATCTATGGCGTCCCAAATTGGCGCATAATCGGTAGCGTTTACAAACTCCGGCATTTCGCCATAGGTTATAAAGTCTACATCAGACACACCCGGCAGAGGAGCCTCAGTGTTAGACACGGCAAAATCTGTAGCTGTTAAAAAAGTCTGCGGAAATGAAATTTCGCCCTTACCTGCCCAGTGTATCCCTCCGGAAAACACGGTAGTATTACTTTGCAGTGTTTTTAAGGTAATACTGCCAATATCGCCCGGAGAAACGTACTGCGGAACAAGATTTAAAACCGCATCGCCCGGAAGCTCTACGTTTTGCCCACCTTCAAAAGTGTTGGTGTTTAAATCTACTTTTAACAGTACAGCTGCATTTGGCGCATCTTTTACACGTGTGTTGTCTGTTTGCACACTGTCATTGCTGGTGCATGAAGTCACTAAAGCGGCTAAGGCAATTGCTGGTATGATTTTTTTCATAGTAAAGATTTTTCAAAATAGATACACTCTAACCTAAAGGGTTGCGTAGAAAAGGTTAAATTGTTTCCAATCCCGCAAAAAAATACCCATTCGCCTCAATTTCTATATACCATTACATAAGACTTTGTACATTTACAGGTGTTAATTAACACATTTCAACGCAACCAATCTTATGTAAACCGCATCTAATATTTGAAAAAAAATTAATGTTGTGAAGCTATGAAATTTAAATTCCTTTCCGTTTTAACAGGCGTAATAACTGCTGCGTTCTTTGCTACCTCTTGTAACAACGACCTTAATAACGATTATTACACTCCGGTAGAATCTGCCGCTTACGGCTATATTGTAAATGCCAGCCCGAATAGTGGCGACTTATATTTTTATGCCGACCAAAACCTGCTGAACAGCACGGCGCTTAATTATGGCAATTCTGCAGGGTATTACCGTTTTTATCTGGGCGACCGCACCTTTAGCGTTAAAAGCTCGGCGGGCACCTCGCTGGCTACTACTTCGCTAAAACTTAGTAACCAGGATTACTTCGGCGTATTTGCGGTTAACACCTTTAATAACATAGAACTCGTAGCCTACAGGGATACCCTGGTGCAACCGGCCGCAGGTAATGCCCGCGTGCGTTTTATAAACCTGATACCTGATTCACCCGAGCTGGATGTGGCAACACCAAGCGCCAGCCTTGCTACAGGATTAAGCTTTAAAGAAGCCACTGATTTTATAGAAGTTGCTGCCGGCACTTACGACATTGCCTTTAAAAATGCCGGTACCGGCACAGTAATCACAACAGATACTGCCGAAACATTTAACGCCGGATATATATATACTATTTACGTTAAAGGATATATTTCCCCTGCTACGGGTAGTAATGACACTGCAACGGCCGTAAAACTTACAAACTACAGAGGTTAATAATTTTCAGTACGTTTTTAAAGCACTCTTATATAGGGTGCTTTTTTTTATGTTTTTTATGGCCGATACCTAATATTTTTTCAAATCATATAGAGAGCACAATTTATTTTACCCCTATATTTACAGTATATTTAAATAAACTAAAAAACCCGAAACGTAGTAACACACCCCATGGCATCAAGAAAAGCAAGACTGGTTCTCATGAAAATATTCAGCCTTTTTTCTGTAGTCCGTGGATACAACATACCCGTTATTGCGTTGGCGCAATACCTTTCGGCCATTTTTATTCTCGACACGAAAAGGCGCGCGCTCGATATATTGCTCGACGGCCACCTTTTTATTATAGTACTGGCATCGTCTATAAGCATTGCTTCGGGGTACATTATAAATAACTTTTACGACGCGCAAAAAGACCTTATTAACCGCCCTAAAAAATCCATGCTGGACAGGCTTGTAAGCCAAGGCACAAAACTACAGGTATATTTTGTGCTCAACTTTATAGCCGTAGCACTTGCTTTTGTAGTATCATGGCGGGCTGTAATATTTTTCTGCACCTATATTTTCCTGATTTGGTTTTACTCGCACAAGCTGAAAAAATATCCGCTTATAGGCAACCTTACTGCGGCTTTGCTGGCTGTGTTGCCGTTCTTCGGTATATTGCTATATGTAACTAAGTATAATGAGGGTACTTACTTTATGAGCGAACGCGTAGGGACCATCTTTGCACATGCCACGTTCCTGTATATGCTTATATTAACCAGGGAACTGATTAAAGATTTGGAAAACCTGGCCGGAGATATGGCTGCCAATTATAAAACCATACCTGTTATGTTTGGCGAAAAAGTAGCCAAGCGCATTATAGCAGCACTTATTTTCCTTACCATAATACCTGTTTATTTGCTGATTGAAGTATACGATGTAGGCTATATGGATGTATACTTTTATACCGGCATGCTGGTTATTATATTTTTCCTGTACCGCCTGTGGGATGCCTCGTCTAAAACCGATTACCTGCTGCTGCATAATCTTGTAAAGGGCCTTATAGTAGCCGGCGTATTTAGTATTGTGCTTATAGACCCGGCGGTTTTAGTACACGGAAGGCAATTATTAGTGTAGAAAAGGTTTCCCAAACTAACCTTAATACTTGAAACAACACCCGTTTCGCAATAAAAAATCCCGCCAGGGCGGGAAACAGGAACTATTAAAAAAATCAGAAAATCATTACCAACGCGGCCTGTCTATGTTCTCTACAGCCGGAAGGTCGGCAAGGCGCTGGCGTATGTGTGTGAGGTCACGCACCAGTGCAGGCACTTCTTTCCAGTGGTTTACACGCTGGTAATTCTCTTTATACATGTTGTGGAATGCCGTAAACATAATGGGCTTACCTTTGCAGTAATCCAGGTTTTTGCAGTGGTCGTCTATCAGGAAATCTGTATCAATCACGCTTTTATCGCCGCAAAAAATAATGTTCTTCCAATGGATAAACGGAAAATGTTCTTCCAGCCACAGTTTTTTCTCATACAATGAAAGCGGAAATTCCATAGCTGCCGACACTATGTACACATCATAATCTTTCATCAGGTCTTTTACGGCTTCTACAGCCCCTTCCATTACGGGGAGTGTACGGAAAAAACCGGGTGTAACCAAAAACTTTGATATCGCGTCATTCGGTAACGCTTCACTCTCCATGCGGCCAAGCATTGTTTCGCGCTCAGGCCTGTTGCCGTATTCTTTTTCGTACCAGTTAAGGTACTGCGTTTCTACGTCGGCCAAAACACCGTCCATATCTATCGCAATTGTCTTTCTAATTCTTTCTGAGGTATCCATGAGGTTATTGCATTTTGTTGCAGCAAAGTTACATTTATTTTGCAATATATTGCAATTTTATGCAAAGTTTTGCAATGTTAAATTTTTGTATATTTGCCGTAAACAAATTTTCAATAATGGTTAAAGAAGAGCGTTTACAGCTCATACTACAGCACTTAACCCGCGATAACCGCGTACAACTTGGCGAAATGAGCCGCCTCCTCAGCGTATCTGAAGATACCGTAAGGCGCGATATTAAGGAACTGGATGTGCAGGGATTGCTAAAAGCCGTACGGGGCGGTGCCATTGCAAACAGCAGCATACCGCACCACTACCGCGACAGGGAAACATTTGACATTTCACTTAAAAGGCGCATCGCCGAAAAAGCCATACCGTTTATTAAAAACGGGCAAACCATTTTTATGGACGGAGGAACATCGGTACTGGCGGTAGCGCAAATGCTGCCTAAAGACCTTAAGGTTACTGTAGTTACTAACAGTTTCCCCGTAGCCGATGTACTGGAAGACCACCCTAATGCAGAAGTAATTTTTGCAGGAGGCCGACTCTACAAAACGGCGTTTACCACCATAGGCCAGCAGGCCATTGACACGGTACGTAATGTGCGTGCCAATATTTACTTTTTTGGTGTAAGCAGTATACATACCATTGGTCTTACCGCACGCAGCTATGAAGACAGCCTTGTAAAACGCGCCATGGTAGAAAACGCTACGCAAATCATTGCGCTAAGCACACTACAAAAAATAGATACTGCCGAGGCTTTTTTTGTATGCCCTATTACCAAGGTAGACACCCTGATTACAGAAGCCATACCAGACGATGAAAAACTTCAGCCATACAGGGATTTAGGACTAAATGTGGTATAATAACATATGAAAAAACTAGTTTACATACCCCTCCTTTTACTGTTGCTACTTGTAGCGCCTGCCGCATACCATTTGCAGGAATCAAGAGAGTGGAACGGTAAAAAATGTGCCGTTGTACTTACGTATGATGATGCGCTAAATGTACACCTTGATACTGTGTTGCCTCAGCTAAACAAGTATAACCTTAAAGGGACTTTTTATCTGGTAGGCAATGCCCCCGCTCTTACTAATCGTATAAACGAGTGGCGAAAGGCGGCAAAAGAAGGCCACGAACTGGGCAACCATACCCTTAACCATCCGTGCGATGGCAGCCTGCCGGGCAGGGAATGGGTAAGTAAAGATGCAAATCTTGCAAAGTATACCGTAAAGAGAGCCATAGATGAAATAAAAGTTACCAATGCTTTTTTAAAAGCCATAGATGGTAAAGACAAACGCACATTTGCCTACCCGTGTGGTGACCTTAAAATTAACGATACGCTTTTTTACAACAGTCTAAAAAACGAATTTTCGGGAGCACGGGGCGTTGTATCTGCGTATGCGGGTGCAAAGGATATTAACCTGGACAATATTTACTGCTTTGGACAAAGCGATACCACTGCCGAGCAAATGATAGCACAAATTAAGGAAGCGGAAAGAAAAGGCAGCTTAATAGTGTTGCTGTTTCACGGTGTGGGCGGAGAACATCCGCTAAATGTTAGCGCAAAAGAACACGAAAAAGTACTGCGTTACCTTAGTAGCCGTAAAAAAGATATATGGATAGCCCCGATGGTAACTGTAGCTGAGTACATAAAGAAAATACAAACGGCTAAATAAGATGCGCCTTTAGCTCAGTACGGTATTGCGAGGCGCTTTTACCCGTTACCTCTTTAAAGCTTTTATTAAAGTGGCTAAAGTTATTAAATCCGCTTTCATAACACACCTCGCTTATGGTTATAGGCTTTTCAGCCAATAATTTACAGGCGTGCACCACCCGGTATTCGTTAACAAACTGCACAAAGGTTTTGCGGGTCATTTTTTTAAAGTAACGGCAAAAAGAAGGCACCGTCATGCTGGCTATTTCGGCAACCTCGTCCAGCGCTATAGTTTCCCTGAAATTATCTTTTACAAAGTTAAATACCATATTTATACGGTCGTTGTCCTGCACATGGGTTTCCAAGGCAAAACCCTCTGCATTTAAAACTTTGTAATCTTCCGTTTGTTCCAGGTCGTGCAGTACACTTATAAGCGTTATTAGGCGCTCAAACGGATCCATATTTGCCATTTCCTCCATACGTTCCCCTACCAGGTAACGCACATCGGGTCCAAAAGCTATACCACCCCTTGCTTTTTCAAATAAAGCACTTATGCTTTTTGTTTCGGGCAACCCCATAAAGGTGTCGCCTAAAAAGTCGGGCTTCATTTGTATTACGGTTTCTTTTTTGTTGCCGGTAGTATCGTCAGTAAAACCACAGTGCGGCAAATTACTGCCTATGAGTATAAGGTCGCCATCGGCATAGTACGAAATATGGCTGCCTATTTGCCGCTTACCCGAACCACCGTTTACATATACCAGTTCTACCTCGGGGTGATAATGCCAAACATGAGAACGCAGGTTACTGTTTTGGTCAAAAGTAACATAAGCAAAGCTGCTCCCGAAAGAGGGCTCTATGACTTCAAATGAGGCACGTACGTTTTTCATGAAAATGTTGCATTTTTCATTACAAATATAGGCGAATTACACTAAAATTGGCTCGATTTAACTAAAAAACGTTTTCGTAAGGTTAATATTGAATACAAAGAGGCAAATATTGTTGTAACATTTTTAAAACTGTGGTTGTAATTTAGCATCAGATAAAAAGAAGTACAACCTAAAGCTGTAAGAACATGAAAAGTCTAATGAAATTCGGAGTAGCACTTGTAGCACTGTTAACCACGGTTGTTTCACATGCAAATGACAATGACTTCCTGGTAAAAACCAAAGAAGGTGCCGGAAAAGCGATAAGCTTTACCATAAAAGAAAATAAAGATGTACTTGTAAAACTATATGCTAAAGACGGGGCGGAGATTTTTAACGAAACCGTAAAAAGCAAAAACGGTAAGGTAGACAGGACGTATGACCTAAATGCACTACCAGACGGTACATACTACCTGGAAACAGAAACTGCTACAAAAGTAGCTCGCCACGAAATTACCATAAAAGGTAAATCTGCTGTGGTGGCCGAAAATGCAATATCTGAAATTGCAAAGCCTGTAGTACTAAACAACAAAGGTATTGTTACAGTACAGGTATCTAAAAACGATAAAACGCCGGTTGATATAAGAATGTACGACGAAAACAACAACGAGCTTTACAATGAAACATTTGAAGGCGGGAAAGTTGCAAAACGTTTTGACATTACAAAATCAACAGCTAAAAATTTCACGTTGGTTATTGGCTACAACAACAAACTGTTTGTTGAAACCATCGCCGCGCGATAAAATGAGGTTTGGTTATAGCAAAAAAGCTCCACAATGTGGAGCTTTTTTATTTTATATCTATAGCTACAAAGTACCCAGAATGTTATCCATAATCCAGTTGGTATGGGCTCCTGTATGCCCTGTAGAAGGATGTTGCAGTATCCCTGCCAAATGTTTCTGCATATTCTCTACATGATACAGCTGAATGTTTTCAGGATGTGGTATAGTTAGCTCTTCCGTACCGGCTTCTGTAATCAGCGTAAGCGGTACTTCTTCAAAAACTGCAAACTTTATAGTGCCTTTACTACCATAAATGCTCACTTCATCTTCGCGTTTTAGCGTACCAAAATTCCATGAGCCTGTACCGGTAACACCGTTATTATGCAGCCATGTGGCTGCTACCGCATCTTTAGCAGTGTAAAGCCCCTGCTGGTTAAGGCTTATGCCGTGTGCCTGGGTTACGGTGCCAAAAAAGTACACAAACAAATCAAGCCCGTGGCTCGCAAGGTCGTCAAAGTAACCACCCGGTGCTATAGCAGCATCGGTACGCCAGTTATAAAGTCCTGATAAATCTGTTTCAGAAGCCACCTTGGTTAAGTGCCAGTGTATATGGCGCACACTACCTATCCTACCTTCCACTATCCACTGTTTTACCTGTAAAAACCTGGGCAATGACCTGCGGTAATACGCCACAAAAAGAGGAAGTTGGCGGGCATCAAACGCTTCGGTTATTGCTACACAGTCATCATAATTTGGCGCCATAGGCTTTTCTATGCAGCAGGGCTTGCCGGCCTGAGCCACTTTAAGGGCGTAAAACTTATGGGTATCGGGCGGGGTAGCTATGTATACAGCGTCAATTTCGGGGTCATTTATCAGGGCATCAGCATCGGCATAGTGTTTCTCTACACCATGCCTCCGGGCATAATCGGCAGCTTTTTCAGCATCGCGGCGCATTACCGCCTTAAGGGCAAACCCAGATACTTTTTGGTATGCAGGGCCGCTTTTACGCTCGGTTACATCGCCGCAGCCTATAATGCCCCAGCGTATTATTAACTGTTTTTCGTCCATTGTGTGTTTGGTTATTGTTGTGCAGGCTAAGGTAGCATTTTTAGCGAAACACACTTATAGTCACTTTAACCGTTATTATAACATTTTAAAAAAATGTACTTTAGTAGCTATGGATAACGCAGATAAGGATATTAAAATATCGCTGGCACAATGGTCATTACACCATGCTATACAATCAGGTACTATGGACAAGCTTGATTTTGCCAAAAAAGCCGGGCAACTGGGATTTGAAGCTGTAGAATACGTGTCGCGATTTTATACACAGGAAGCAAAAAGCGCGCAGTCTTTTGCGCAAATAGTAAAAGAAATAAATCAGCGAAGCAACGATGCAGGGATAAAAAACCTGTTGATTATGGTCGACGGTGAAGGTAACCTTGCAGCAGACAGTAACGCAGAACGTTTACAGGCAATAAGCCAACATACAAAATGGCTGGAGGCAGCAGCCGAACTTGGCTGCCACAGCATACGGGTAAACCTTACCGGCGGAGATGAAACCGACCAGGAAAAGTGGATTGAAGCCTCCACGTCATCACTGATAGCTTTATCAGATTTGGCGAAAGCCTATAATCTGAACGTTATTGTAGAAAACCACGGAGGCATAAGCAGCAATGGAAGTGTATTAGCCCAGGTAATGAAAACCGTTAAACTACCGAATGTAGGCACTTTACCTGATTTGGGTAACTTTTGCATCAGGCGGCAAGATGGCTTAAAATGGCCCAGCCCATGCGTTGAAGAATACGATCGCTACCAAGGCATCACTGAGATGATGCCCTGGGCAAAAGGTGTTAGCGCCAAAACCTATGACTTTAACGAGCATGGCTATGAAACCACCATAGATTACACTAAGATGATAGCGATTATTAAAAACAGCGGCTACAACGGCTATATAGGGGTAGAATATGAAGGGCAACGCCTTAGCGAAGAGGAGGGAATAATAAAGACCAAAACCATGCTGGAAAATTTACTAACATAAAAAAACCGGCAGTTGCCGGTTTTTTTATGTTAGTAAATACAATGCTTAAAACGCTGTGCTGATTTGTAAAGATACACCTGTACTTTCCGGTACATAGCGGCACACACCACCCACACATACCAAACCACCACGCTGACGGCCGTAGTTAGCCGCAATACGGGTAGCACCTATGCGGTATGCGCCTCCTACGTTGTAGTAATGGATGCGTTTGTTAGGGTCGTCGTTACCGTAGTTGTAGATATCCCATACGTAAAACGAGTATTTATCGTCCAGGTTAAGCTCGGCGGTAGCACCTGCCCAGTTCTTTTTATCGGCATCGGCCCACATATGCTCGCCCTCTAAACGGATAGACCTTTTAGGGGTAAAGTTGTAGGTAGCTTCGGCAGTTACAATATTTGTATTTACCTTGTCGCCACCCTCTATCCAAGCCTTATTGTAAAATTGCCTCATATAATACAAAGCCGTGTGCCAGCTTTCGCTGAACTGCTTGCGTATCTCAAAGTTGTAATCGCTAAAGTACTTATCACCTACGCCTAAAAAGCGGGTTTCATAAGATGCAGGGTTGAGCCTGTAGGTACCCGGAAGGTTATACCAGCTGCTTAGGTTTACTGCCAGCTTGGTACCGTATTTACCCCCAAGGGCAGTTTCTTTGGCAAAATCATAAAACACATCGAGCTGTCCGCCGGTTTCTCCGGCTTTCATAATACCCGTGGTAATAAAGTCTACCTTACTTTGTGCCTGATATACGTAAATGTTTGCCAGGTTGCTGTGGTGCTGCTTGGTAAGTGCAGGGGTAAAATTCAGCACCCTGTCGTTATAGTTAAGGCTCGATGAATTGGCATCGTATACGGCAGGTTCGCGCTCGCTTAAAAACTTAAAGTTTTCGGTACGGCGCAGCGTAGCATCTATACCCAGGCCTTCTTTAGAATATCCCATGTTAAGGGTTATGGCATTACCCGGCTTAACCAGGTAAGGGTCTATTTCGTTTTGAAGGTTAAGCACCCCGTCTTTTTCTTTGTAATCAGCCTCTCCGTTTATGTAAAAAGAATTGTGTATAAAACCGAAGCGTGCCCCATAAGCATTGGTAAGGGCGTTAAAAGGAGCCGGTTCGGCAAGTGCTTCGTAACGGCCTATGTAGCTTGCGCCAAAAGAAAGGTCGGATACCTGAAATTTAAACAGGTTGTTCAGGCTAAAGTCAGCATCAAATCCGTAAATATCGCCTTTAGAAACATTAAATCCTGTACGCTGACGTCCGTAAAGGGCAGTAAGCTTAATATCATCTGTAGGCCTGTAAATAACACGTCCGCCACGCAGGGCCGTATTTATACCCAGTGCGCGGTCTTCCCAGGCGCGAAACAGCATACCGTTACCAAACTGCTCGTAGAAGTACCCACCGGTAAGTTCCAGTTTGCTAAACTTATAGGTAGCATACCATATTCCTACGTTAGTACCTTTAAAACCCGGATTGTAATTCAGCAGGGCATTTGGTTCATACGCTTCACCCTGTATACCGGCTGTAAAGCCTTTATACTGATAGTTTAGCAACAGGTAATTGTTTGAGCGTATGGGCTTACCATTTATGGGCGCAGCCTTTTGGTTTACACCTGTACCCTTATCGTTAAGATACCACTGCGAATTGCTTTCAAATCCGCCATATAAACGCCCGTAATCTTTTTTTGCCACTGTATCTGTCTCCTGAGCGTAGCCATAAGTCAGCGCAAAAAGAGGCAGCAACCATAGTACTTTTTTCTTCATTACAGTTGTTTCAGTTTTTCAAAAAGTTCGTTTTCGGCACCCTGGCTGTAACCGTTGTGTATGTAAACTACCTTTTTATTTTTAACTACAATAGTATACGGTACGTTGGCTATACCCAGTGCCCTTTTCAGGTCCTGGTTGCTGTCCAGCAATACTTTATAAGGCCAGTTTTTACCATTTAGTAATGGTTTTACCCTTTTTTGGGTGCGGGCATCGTCTATAGAAATGGCCACTACTTCCATGTTAACTTCCTTGCTCCATGCGGCATAATGTTCTTTTATAGCATCAAGCTCATTAATACACGGAACACACCATGTTGCCCAAAACCAAAACACATATATTTTATATTTTTCGGCAAAATAGTCCTTAACTTTTAGGCTTTTTTTATCAACTGATTTTATAATTAC
>JAAXJD010000180.1:16345-27399 GCA_012270005.1 Flavobacterium sp.
AACTTGGTGGTGCGCAATATTAAAAAAAAATTAAAGAATGTCGTAATTATTGAGGAAAAATCAAAACCTATGGAGTAGGTAGATTTATAAAAAACACAAAAAAGACTGATAAAATGTATTTTTAAAACACTTTTAAGCACAATTAGATAATAATACCTTTAACAAAAAAGATTTTTACTGGTTTTTTTCAAGTAACATTTTTTTTACATAATTTTCGCCTGCTATTTTACTTTTCAGATTAACATAACAAAACTATTAATGAAAAAAACTTTACTCTCTTTACTATTATTAGGCGGCCTTTCGGCAAATGCACAGCTTGCAAGCGGCAGTACAGCGCCTGATTTCACCGCCACAGACATTAACGGTGTAGAACACAGCCTTTATGCTGATTACCTTAACCAGGGTAAAACAGTAATTATTGACATATCTGCTACATGGTGTGGCCCATGCTGGAGATACCACGGAACCCATGCCCTTGCTGACTTCTATGAAACGTACGGGCCGAACGGCTCTAACGAAGTGGTGGTGCTTTTTATTGAGGGCGACCCAGGCACTTCTGTGCAAAGCCTTTACGGAACCAATACATCTTCTGACACAAGCACAACGCAGGGTAACTGGACGAACCATTCTCCTTACCCTATAATTGATGACGGAACAGGTGCTATATCTAATGCGTACGCCATCCAATATTTCCCTACGGTATATATGATATGCCCTAACGGTAATGTTACAGAACTTACGAACAATGCAAATCCTCCAACAGCACCTATATTAAAGTCTAAGATTACTGCCAGTTGCCAAACGCTGACAGGAGCTGTAAACAAAGCGCGTTTTGACGCCGTTACCACACCTATTTGTCAACAAAATGGTGTAGTAGTGGCTCCGCTTAAAAACCTTGGTACAAACAAAATACTTTCTGCAACGGCTGTCCTTAAAGAAAACGGAAACGTAATTGCTACTAAAAACTACACCAGCACCACCGGTGTAAGCCTTTTCAATACTACAAACCTTACATTCCCGGCTACTAACTTTACAGACGGCGTACATACTATTGAACTTACTGAAATTAATGGCTTAACCACCCTACCACACCCTGAGACAGCCACACAAGATGTGGATATTATATTAAACAACGATACTCAGGTAGGCAATAACCTTACGGTAGAGATATACACCGATTTTTATCCTGCTGAGGCTTCATGGGAAATTAGAAACAACAGCACTAATGCCCTTGTAGCAAGCGGAGGACCTTACACAAGGGGTACTGAAGACCAATATGGCGGTGGTGGCCCAGATGCCAATACTACCATTACATCTACAGTAACACTTCCTGATACAGATGACTGTTACAAAGTAATACTTAAAGACACTGCCGGTGACGGATGGTATTTCCAGACATCAAATTCTTATGATCCAAATGCGTTCCGTGGAATTAAAATACTAAATGGAGACAATGTGGTTTACGAGAAAAACGTTAACCTTGCCGCTTTCTCTACAGCCAATTTCGCTGCAGCGTTAAGAACTGTTTCTGTTTCAGATGCATTCCAGCCGGGTGCAAATAAGGCATTCTCGGTATATCCTAATCCTACAAACGGTATATTAAACATACAGAGCACCGAAAACGTATCAATTACGGTTACTGATATGGCAGGTAAAACTGTATTTGCAGCTAAAGATATACAAAACGGCGGTACCATTAATCTTGGTAGCCTACAAAAAGGCATTTACATCGCTACAATGAAAGGCGAAAGTGGTGCTCAAAATTCTGAAAAAATTGTTATCAACTAACAATGACCACTATGCAATTCTGAAAACGCTACCGGGATATTTATACACCCGGTAGCATTTTCGTTTTAATACAATAATAAAAATACACTATTAAACCATGAAAAAAATAGCACTTATAGCCACTCTACTGCTAGGAATTTTAACCTCTACTGCTCAGCAAATTGCTGTAACAACCAGAGGTGATGTAGTTTTACCAGATGGTTATACTTTTACCACAAATAGTTTAAATTCGCCTACCGGCACACAGCCTACACCAAACAAACTTCGCTTTAAAGTAACTAACCTTACACAGGAAGACATGATTGTAGGGATAAAGGTGATAAGCATGAGTAATAACGTAGACGGCTCTAATTTACAGTTATGCTACGGCGTGTGTTTATTAAATATACAACCCGGAAATATTATAACAGATGGTTCTGTACTGGCAGCCGGTGCTACTTCTACATCAGACGACGACCACTTTATAAACATGAACCCCGGTACAAACGGTCAACCTGTAAATTACCAACTGGCATTTGTAAAACTTACCAGTAACGAGGATGGCGATTTAACGGTGCAGGAAACACTACAAACCATTAACTACACCTACTCGGCTACCGCTGGCACAGAGACAGCCATACTAAAACAGATGGGTGTAGATATTAAAAATACGGTTGTAAAAAACACGGTAACAATACAAACGGTAAACCCTGCAAACGTAACATTTTACAACATTAACGGCGCCATAGTAAAAACCCTGCCACTTAATGCCGGAATAAACAATGTAGACACAACCTCATTTGCAAACGGTGTATATACAGCTACGTTTACATCAGGCTCAAAAACTGCTTCTGCAAGAATTATAAAAAACTAACTGCCTGTTATAAGCAGCACAAGCCTTTATTAATAAAGACCTATGAAAAGAATTTTATCGCTACTGTGCTTAACAGCGTTAATTATATGGGGATGTTCCCGCGATTACGAGATTTTACAGTCGTATGATTCTGTAATCCTAACCGCAGATAAATCGTATACACTGGTAAACAATACCATTACATTTTCTGTAAAGGACAATAACGGAACAGACCACACGGCTGAGGCTACATTTTATGTAGACGGTACTAAAATCAGTGGCAACACACTTACTTCGGCCAACGTACAGCAGTATAATGTTACAGCATCATTAGGCCCTATGACGTCTGAGCCTATAACGGTAAGCTTTGGCAGCACTGCGGAGCTAAACTTTAAAAAGCGTGTACTTATAGAAGATTATACCGGTACATGGTGTGGCTATTGTACCCGTGTAGCGTGGGCTATTGAACTTGTTAAAGGACAAACAGAAAATGTAGTACCGGTAGCCATACACAGGCCAAGCAGCAATCCGTCTAACGCACAATACGACCCATATAACTATGATGCCAGTGCTATAGAAAACACCCTGAGTGCTATAGGTTACCCTAAAGGATACCTAAACAGGCGCACCCGCTGGACATCGCCGGAGCCAAATAACCTGGCGCAGGTTATTAACCTTACACAAGGCGATAATCCCAAGCTGGGGCTTGCCATGAAACCTACTGTACAAAATGGTAAAATTAACCTTGATGTTAACGTTATGTTCAGCAAGGACTTTACTGCGAGCGGGCTTAAACTTGTGGTATACGTACTTGAAAATGGTTTGCTATACCCTCAACACAACTACACCGAATACTATAATGGTGTTTCGGTTATAGAAGACTGGGTGCATAACCACGTGCTACGCTCTTGTCTTACGGACATTACAGGCGAAAGCGTGCCGTCTGAAAAAACTACGCTGAATAACGTTTATACAAGAAGTTTCAGCGTAAATGTGCCCGATAACGTTACCAACGTGTCAAACATGGAATTTGTAGCATTCATAATCAACGAAAACGGCCGTGCTGTTAACGTACGTAGTGCCCATGCCGGCGAAAACCAGGAATTTGAAATAGAATAAGTATAACTTATTTTACAAATAACAAAAGCCCGCTGTGTTTAATTACAAGCGGGCTTTTTTATGTAAAGCATTGCAAGAGTATTAATGGTTGTAATATGGGCTGTCCCAAATATAGGCATTAAAGTTTTTGCCCTTCCAAAAGCAATAGTACAATGCCACTCCGCAAAAAGCCTTAAATCCAAACAGAAACGTAAGCAGCACAAACAATTCGTGGTTTGTGCCAAAGAAAAACCACTTATCTAATATTAAAGTGAACAATGCGGTACAGCAAACTAAAAACACCAACAGGCTTCCCATATCACGCATGGGCCTAACCATTAATTTCCTGAAAGGATTTAAATCGTTACCCCATTTGTGTATAAGATAATAATAATCGTCTGCAATAGGCGCAAACAATAACGGGTCGTCGTAATTCTTTAAATGAAAGTGGCTGGAAGGCGCCATAATCATAAAACCCGATAGTGCAATGTTATGATGTTGCTCTAAATGTTTTATGCATGTAAGTGCTTCCTCCGGTATGGTATTCTTATAAAGCTCAGTGCTTAAAAACCGCAGCCGATAGTCTATGCATACCTCTTTTATTTGGTTAAGATGAAAAATACGCGACGGCTCAAGTTTATTTACATTAAACAGGTTTTCAATGCCATTACCACCCATCGCTAACCTCTCTTTTATATCGGTTCTTTGTGCTACATCTTTTTCGAGTAACATGTGCACTTGCTGCATTACATCTTCTTCGGTAACCGATTTATTTCTTTCAGAAAGCAACGCTTCAGTAAGATCTTTGTTATCCCACAACATATTCTACATTATTTCATTAATCACCACTAAATTAACCAATTAAAGCCGCTTTAAAAAGCAACAATTGTTAAATTTAAATAGGCAAAAACAGGCACAGGCAGCAACAAAAAAAGCAGCCCTTAAAGAGCTGCTTCTAAATTATATTTGCTTTGTTTATTTTAAAAACTCAAGGATAGCCCCGGTTATAAAAGCTATCTGCTCGTCATCCAGTTCTGTATGCATGGGTAGTGCAAGCACCTCGTTTACTAACTGGTTTGTTACCGGGAAATCCGCTTCATTATAGCGGGTATCTGCATATGCCTTTTGGCTGTGCAGCGGTATTGGGTAATAAATAGCACATGGTATGCCCTTATCCAGCAGGTGCTGCATAAGCGCATTACGGTCGGCATTCAGTATCCTGATTACATATTGGTGAAACACGTGGCTGTCTTCGTCACCTACAACTAAAGGAGTAACTACGTTAGGATGATTAGCCAGTGCAGCGCTATATTTGGCCGCAGCCTCACGGCGCGCCTTGTTATAGGCATCAAGGTGTGGTAGCTTAGCATTAAGCACCGCTGCCTGAATGCTGTCTAAACGGCTGTTTACACCTACCACATCATGGTGGTAACGCACGTACATGCCGTGGTTTACTATACCGCGAAGCGAATGTGCAAGAGCGTCATCATTAGTAAAAATAGCACCACCATCGCCATAGCAGCCCAGGTTCTTACTCGGGAAAAATGATGTAGAAGCCACATGTCCTATACCTCCGGTTTTCTTCTTGCTGCCATCGGCAAATTTGTAGTTAGAGCCTATACCCTGAGCGTTATCTTCAATAACGTAAAGGTTATGCTCTGCCGCGATTTCTAAAATGGCATCCATATTAGCTGCCTGGCCAAAAAGGTGTACCGGCACTATGGCTTTAGTACGCGGTGTTATAGCCTTTTTAATAGCATCTATAGAGATGTTAAATGTATCTGCATCTACATCTACTAACACAGGTGTAAGCTGTAGTAATGCTATAACCTCTACGGTAGCTGCAAAGGTAAAATCGGCTGTTATAACCTCATCACCAGGCTGAAGCCTAAGGCCCATCATAGCTATTTGCAGTGCATCGGTACCGTTAGCACACGGAATAACGTGTTTTACACCAAGGTAGTCTTCAAGATTTTTTTGAAATGATTGTACCTGAGGGCCGTTAATGTAAGTGGTAGTATCTAGCACTTCCTGTATAGAAGCGTTTACGGTATCTTTTATATGGTCGTACTGTGATTTCAGGTCAACCATCTGTATTTTTTTCATAATAACTTTGCCCTGAAAAACGGGCCGTTGTATTAAGTTAATAAATCGGCACAAAAATAACTAACTTCCCCGACTTATAATCATGAAAAAAATCAGTTTTTTTATTCTGAAATGCGTACTAATAAAAATGGCGGAGACGCTGCTCCGGTTTTATTAGCCTTTGCAGCGCTTCCGCCAAATTTTACTGGTCTTAAAACACAGTGGGGGCTGTGCTTTTATTTATTCTTTTAAACGACAGGACAAAGGGCATTGTAGCCCCGGTTGATAAAATATTTTAATATTTTTCGCACTATCCCTTTTAGCACCATCCCACCGGGAATAACCCCAATAAGAAAATCGAGAATGGCCTCTATAATATCCTCTGCTGCTGAGGTTGCATTTAGCACTTTACATAAATATGCTCTAAGGCGTTCCCAAATGCGCCTCCCGGTAAGCAATGGCGAAAAATTAGCATTTCGGGCGGCATTTACCGCCGCTGCCGATTCCAGGAGATCATTAGATGCTGCCTCCGCGGCTTCTTTATAATTTTCAGCAAGTTCTAAGGCTATTTCATCTTCAGAGGCTAATGCTTCGCCTTCATAAGTAGCTAGGATGTCATCCTTAAAAGCTTCTTTTTCATAATAATTAAATGCATTTTTTAACGACATAATTATAATGTTTTTGCCTACTCTTTGTTACCGTTTTCGGCGTACCGGTTTATTAACGTTCGATTGGAATTCCGGTTTCGAAATTCCTATAAATCACCATCATATCCAAAATATTGTCGTGAACAGCCCTATAAACGTCGCCAGATGTACCGCTACGCAAACAGCTAATACTCATTCAAGCAGTTATGAAAGCAAATGAACGCAACAGGCAAAAAATAAAAATCATATTTTTGCAAAAAAAACATGCGCTCACTGTACAGCCTGCTAATAAACACTGTTATGCCCATACTGCATATAGTAGCTTTATTTAATAAAAAAATGAAGCTTTTTGTACAGGGCCGCACAAGCGTATTTTCTACGTTGCAGGAAAAAATAACACCTGCCGATAAAGTAATTTGGTTTCATGCGGCATCTTTAGGCGAATACGAACAGGGACTTCCGGTAATAGAAAAAATGCGGACGTTGTACCCCTCGCATAAAATACTGGTTACATTTTTTTCTCCTTCGGGTTATGAAATACGAAAAAACACTAGCGCTGCAGATGTGGTAGTGTACTTACCAATGGATACTTTAAAAAACGCAAAAAAGTTTTTAAAACTGGCTCACCCTGAAATTGCATTTTTTATAAAGTATGAATTTTGGCCTAACTATCTTTTTGAACTAAAAAATGCAAATGTACCTACTTACCTGATTTCAGGGCTCTTCAGGCCAAACCAGGTATTCTTTAAATGGTATGGCAGTTTATATCGCAAGGCGTTTAAGTCATTCAACCATTTTTTTGTGCAGTATGAAAGTTCTAAACAACTTATTTCATCCATAGGATTTAATAATGTAACCGTTAGCGGCGATACCCGTTACGACAGGGTAAGCCGTATACTGGAACAGGACAATCATTTACCGTTTATAGAAGATTTTACTAATGGTAAAACTACAGTAATCTTTGGTAGTTCATGGCCTAAAGACGAGGAGATGTTTATGGGCTTTATTAAAAAACAGCACGCCACCAAATTTATAATTGCTCCCCATACCTTTGGTGAAAGCCACATGGAAAGCCTGAGGCAAAACATTACAAAACCTATTGTATTCTTTACCGAAAAAGAGGGCAAAAGCCTTAAAGATTATGATGTACTGGTAATAGACACCATAGGATTGTTAACTAAAATATACAGCTATGCTGATGTGGCGTATGTGGGTGGTGGTTTCGGCACATCGGGCCTGCACAATATTTTAGAACCTGCCGCTTATGGTATTCCGGTTGTAATAGGCCCCAACCACAAAAAATTCCCGGAAGCTAAACAACTTGCAGACGCAGGCGGGTGTATTGTGGTACATAACGAAACCGAAATCGAAGCTGTACTAACCCGTTTAACTACCGACGAAAACTACAGGAATACAACAGGCAGAAATGCAGGCGACTTTGTACAACGCAACCGCGGTGCTGTACACACCATTATAAAACACATACAGGATGAACATAGCCTTTAAACCTTTTAAAACCGCCGATGCTCCCACTGTAATAACCATGATGGAGCAGTTTTATGCCATAGATGGCTACCCTATAGATGCAGCAGTAAGCATGGGCCTGTTTATGGAGTTTACAGAAAACGAAAGCCTGGGCAAAGGATGGACGATCACCGCCGATGGCGTAACGGTAGGCTATGTTATCCTCACCTTTGTTTTTAGTTTTGAATATGCGGGCCGTATTGCTTTTTTGGATGAATTATTTATTAGCGAGTCAATGCGGGGTAAAGGCCTTGCTAAAGAAGCGCTCGAATTTATTAAAACGCAAACTGATTTACTTTCCATAAAAATCATTTACCTGGAAATAGAACCTCACAACGAAAGTGCCCGTAAACTGTATTTATCTAAAGGATTTAAAAATCATAAAAGGGGGTTAATGCGCTACACCGCAAAATAATTACACCTCCTGCGGCACAAAATGGCTTTCTGCACCATCTTCTAAAACTATGTAGATGCGCTCCCAGCGTTCGCCTTTTATAAGTTCCCATGTATGACCTGTTCCTTCGGTATCTTCAGCCAGCAATACGGTGCTTGGTTCTACAATAAAAGTATCCCCATTGGTAACCTTAAAGCGGAGTGTACCACTTAAAGTAACCACGTACTGCCTGCGCGGTGCCGGGTGCGCTACCTTTTGATACTCCTCTACATACGTTTGTGCAAAAAAACCTTTGGCAGACACAAAAACCGTATTGGCTATATACCCGTGCTGAAATGTACAGCCCCCGTCTGGCGTATTTACCAAACGGACAGCTTTTATAAGAACATCACTCATCTGTATCGTTAACTATCTGATTAGGGAAAAATGTCCTCTTATTTCGGGCATTGTAGGTTTTACACGCACCACATACCAGTAGTCGCTTGCGGGCAACTGGTATCCGTTAAGAGTGCCATCCCAGCTTGTATTACGATTGTTAAGGCTTGCTATAAGCTTACCATAGCGGTCAAAAATATCTACAGTAGCCTGCGGAAGCTTGCTAAGGCCGGCAATGGTAAAGGTATCGTTTATATCGTCGCCGTTCGGGCTAAAGTATTTCGGTATAAGGTCTACTGCAAATGCAAACGGATATTCGCCACAACCGTTTAACGACTGTGCCACCACTATGTAAATACCCTGAGAAAGGTTATAAAAAACATTAGATTGCTGATAGTCGCCACCATTTAATGAGTAAATATAGTTTTGCGGATCGTTATTCTGCATCCGCACCTCTACCCTGTCATTTTCAACCCATACCGTACTGATAACCGGAGCCAATTTCCGCGTAACAATAAACGTACGTGTGGCAAAACATCCGGCTGCATTCGTAAGCGTTACGGTATATGTACCACCTTCTTCAACACTTATGGTGGGTGTAGTTTCCAGGGTAGACCAAAGATAAGACACGGCATCGGCCTGAGTAGCATTTAACGTAGCCTTGCTACCACTACAAAAATCAATACGTGTCTCTGGGTCAGTAATTACCGGGGCTGCTACCGGAGTTACAGTAACGGGCACGCGTGCGTCTGCAGCACAGCCGTTGTTTTCGGCAAACACATAGTAGGTAGTAGCTGTGGTAACAGTAGGTGTAGTAAATGAAGTGCCTGTAAATAATAAATTCCCACCCGAAGGTGCATCATACCAATACACATTACCCACACTGGCCGAAGCCTGAAGTGTAGTAGGCTGGCCTTCACAGGCGTTTACATTTGCTGCAGCCACGGTTATAACAGGCTTAGCCGTAACATTAGCCCTTACCGCCACACGTGGTGCAGTGGCACACGTATCATCATACGCTGACGCATAGTAAGTAGCCGGGGCGGTTAACACCGGGGTAGAAAAAGAGTTTCCTGTTGCTATAGGGGTACCACCCGTAGCAACATCATACCAATATACCGTACCACCACTGCTCTGGGCCTGTAAGGTAACGCTTCCGCTACCACAAACAGCAGGAGAATCAGTGTGAGACGTTATGGAATTTATGCTTATAAAGGTACTCGCCGCTATATTTAGCACCGGATCGCCTGGCATACCGCCAAACTCTATTATATATCCCTTTGGCGCATACTCGTTTGGCCCACCTACATCGGGCAGGTCGTTCCATGACCCGGCAATCCCCACTCCGGGTGCCGTAATATGCGCATAGTCTTCATTACCTCCCGAATCATTAGGCTCACCCGTATTCCAAAAAGCAAAATTCGGCGTACTGCCGTTTGGCCCTCCGTTCCAGAACGTAGTACCGGCTTCAGGGCCTGTAACCCATTTCCAAACGCCTTCCTGGGCAGCATCTGTACCGCCTATCCAGCCGGTTCCCTGTGCCTGTTCGCCGCAAAGGCGCGCTTCATCCATAGACAATAGCGTAGCAAGATAACCCTGCAATCCGTAATAGCTATCAGCAGCGGCAGCAGTACGGGCGGCAGTCCAGGTAATACCCGCAGCAGATACGTAACGGTAATAATGCCCTGTGCTGGGCAGGTAATTTGCTTCGCCAATACTTATAGAAAAGGTACGGTTGCCGCTAGAATTGGCGTTACCGGAAAAAACTACATTTTGTACTGCCTGCACTAACGTAGTGTAAGGCACCTGCTGACCTGCATTTCCCTTTATGGTAAGTTTACCCGCTGTAGCATCCCATACCGATGTAATACCGGCAATGGTAGTATTTAACGATAAGCGATCGTTACCATTACTATAACCCGCAGAAATTTGTACATAAACAGCCTCGGCAGTGGTATCTCCGGGGTCAGGGTCTGTTATGTTAAATGAAGTAACAACATTAATGTTACTGCCCGGGCAGTATACCTGGTTGCCTACGGCTGTAACCACCGGCGGCTGATTGGTTTGGGCATGCGTATTGAGGGCTGCCAGTCCAAAAAACAGGCAACCCGTCAAATAACGGGATAACTTTTTCTTCATTCCGTAAAAATAGAAAATAATTTTTACGGCATTCTTAATTTTTAGGATAATATATCTTACTAAAAATATCCCAAACTACTACCCCTGCACTCACCGAAATGTTTAGTGAATGTTTTGTACCAAGTTGCGGAATTTCAATTACGCCATGGCAAAGATCTATAGCCTGTTGTTG
>JAAXJD010000147.1 GCA_012270005.1 Flavobacterium sp.
CGATATACTTACGGTAGGTATTGTTACCATTCCTTTCCAGTTTGAGGGTAAGGTAAGGGGCGAGCAGGCACTTAAAGGTGTAGAGCGTCTTCGTAAACAGGTAGATTCGCTTATTGTTATAAACAATAATAAGCTCAGGGAGGTATACGGTAACCTTGGCTTTAAAGCCGGTTTCTCTAAAGCCGACGAAGTGTTAGCAACAGCATCTCGCGGTATAGCAGAGGTAATTACGCACCACTACACTCAAAACATTGACCTTAAAGATGCTAAAACAGTACTAAGCAATAGTGGTACGGCCATTATGGGTTCGGCAACTGCTGTGGGCGAAAACCGTGCTAAAGATGCTATTGTTAGTGCGCTGGACAGCCCGCTGCTTAACGATAATAAAATTACCGGTGCTAAAAATGTACTGCTTCTTATCGTTTCTGGTACTACTGAGATTACCATTGACGAAATTGGTGAAATCAACGACCATATACAAAGTGAGGCAGGATACAATGCTAACATTATTATGGGTGTGGGCGAAGACGAAACCCTGGGCGATGCTATTGCCGTAACTATTATAGCTACAGGCTTTAACATAGAGCAGCAAAACGAAATTGTAAACAACGAGCCGAAGAAGATAGTACACGCGCTGGAGGAAGAACAAAAAATGGTACACGACCTGTCTAAAAGAACAGTAGTGACTTCATTTGATTTTTCTGCGCCTACAGAGACCAAGCACGAACCGGTTGTGGTTGCTGAGCCTGTTGCAGAAACGCGTATTGTACATACCCTTGAGGAGGAGGTTGAGGAAAAAAAGCCAATAGCTGAAGTGACCATAACGGAGCCCGCTTCAGAATTTATAAATAACCTTGATGTTTTCTTTGAAATTGTGGCTCCTGTAAAAGAAACTCCCGCTGCTGCGGCGCCTGTGGCTGCCCCGGTAGTTGCTGTTCCTGCTGCAGCGCCGGCTGTTGCCGCTCCTGTAGCTGTTGCCACTCCTGCTATTAAAGACTTTAGGGATATTGAAGTAATAGATCCTGAGTTTGTAATAGTAGAGAAGAAAGAGGATCAGTTTGCTTTTTCATTTGACCTGTCTATAGACAATGCAAGGAGAGAGGAAAAAGCTACTTACTTTAGCCTTAACGACGAAGCGCCTGCTGCTCCTGCTGTAAACGCGGTGCCGGCTCCGCAAGTTAATGAAGGTGGTGTGGTACGTTATTCGCTTGAAGACTATCTTGAAAAAGAGAACGAGTTGTTAAACTCTAAGCCACAGCAAAAAGAGGAACCACTGGCACAGGAACTTCAGTTTACGCTAAGAAATATTTTTGAGCCGGCTAATGAGGCTGTAACTCCGGCAGAACCTGTTGTAGAACCTGTAGCACAGCAGCCTGTAGCGCCAGTTCAGCCTGAGCCTGTAGCGCCAAGGTTTACTCCGGTGGCCGAGGAGATTTCTCCGGTGGAAATGACCATTGAAGAAACTCTTAGGTTACGTGCCGAAGCGCGCAGGAGGAAGATGAAGGAGTTTAACCATAAATTCCACAACTCAAGAATTGACGAAATAGAAAAAGAGCCCGCTTATAAAAGAATGGGCATAGATTTAAACGATTCTCAAAGTGCTAGTAACAGGTCGCGCCTGTCGTTAGGATTTGATAGTAATAATGATTTGCAAATCAGATCGAACAATTCGTTCCTTCATGATAATGTAGATTAAACTAACCCGAATGTGAACCTTAACCCGAAAATATAATGATGTTTTCGGGTTATTTTTTTATCTTCGCCCCACAAATAAAACCACGAGTTATGAGTTTGCAATCACAGATCATGGACGCCATGAAAACGGCCATGAAAGAAAAAGATACCGTAGCGCTGGAGTCGCTTAGGGCTATAAAATCAGGCCTGCTACTGGCACAAACAGAGAGTGGTGCTAAAGAAGAAATATCTGCCGAAGACGAAATAAAACTGCTTCAGAAGCTTGTAAAGCAGCGTAAAGACAGCGCAGCTATTTACGTACAACAGGGACGTCAGGATTTAGCTGACCCGGAAATTGCACAGGCAGCTGTTATAGAAAAGTTTCTTCCTGCGCAGCTAACCGAAGAGGAGGTAGAAGCCGTAGTACGCAGAATTATTGCTGAAAATGGTTTTAGCGGTATGGCAGATATGGGCAAAGTTATGGGTATTGCTAATAAAGAGCTTGCCGGTACTGCAGATGGTAAAACAATATCGGGTGCGGTTAAAAAAGCACTGGCTTAAGGAATTTGTTTGAGGCTTAAAGTTTCGGTTTTTGGGTGTTCTGTCTCAAATTGAAACTTTAAACCTCAAACAAAATAACAGGCCCCATAGTTCAATTGGATAGAATATCAGATTCCGGTTCTGACGATTTGGGTTCGAATCCCGATGGGGTCACAAAAGCACCACAACATTTTTGTATGTTGTGGTGCTTTTTTATTTACGCTATTTTGCGGTACAATAAAATGAGAATTTTTATGAGCGTTGGTTCACAAGAAATATTGGTATTGGGCGGCGGTGCTGCGGGTTTAATGGCTGCCTTTACCCTTGCCAAAGCAGGTAAAAGAGTTACCGTTTTAGAAGCCCGGGACAGGGTAGGAGGGCGGATTCATACAGTTCACCATCCGTTTAGCGAACCCACAGAGCTGGGTGCCGAATTTATACACGGTAATTTACCGCTGACTCTACAGCTACTTAAACAGGCAGGTATATATAAGCATCCGGTTGATTTTGAGATGTGGCATTTTAAAGATGGCAGTTTAGTACAGAGCCACGAATTTATACAAAACTGGCATGCCTTATTAGAAAAGCTCAATTCATTAGAGCAGGATATGCCTATGAGTACTTTTTTAAAGCGCTATTTTTCGGGAGAAGCTTTTATAACCATGCGCCAGCAAATCGCAGATTATGTTTCGGGGTACGACACCGCCAATATTACGGATGCGTCTTGTTTCGCATTAAGAAGGGAATGGAATAATGAAAGTGACAGCGATCAATACCGTATTGAAGGGGGCTATGCCAGTCTTATAAACTATCTTACAAAGCAGTTCCATAAAATGGGCGGAACTATACTAACAAATACGCCGGTTAAAAGCATTGAGTGGCAAAAAGACTCTGTGGAAATTAAAACAATTGGAGGTAAAGTCTTTACATCGGGTAAAGTAGTTGTGGCATTGCCATTGGGTATTTTGCAGCTAAATCCCGAAAGTGCAGGCGCTATACATTTCTATCCCGAAATTTCTGTTCAACGGTCTGTATTTAATGATATTGGCTTCGGTCAGGTGGTAAAGATTTTATTGGAGTTTAATTCCGCCTTTTGGGAGAAAGAATTGTTAGCTCCCGCCGCAGGTAAGGATATTTCGGGTATGGGATTTCTTTTCACAAACCATGAAATCCCTACATTTTGGACTCAGGCTCCCCTAAAAAGGCCTTTGCTAACGGGGTGGCTTGGCGGCCCACCTACGCATGCGTTTAAAGACTTTTCAAAAGAAGAAGTACGTAATCTTGCTCTACGTTCGCTTACTTCTGTTTTCAATATTACGTTACAGCAATTACATGAGCAGTTAATAGCCTGGGATGTTGTAAACTGGGCTGACGAGCCGTATACACGAGGATCATACGCATACGATACTGTGTGCAGCGCACACGCCAGATCTGTACTGTTTGAGCCCATTGAAGAAACTATATACTTTGCCGGCGAATATTTATACGAAGGGCCTTCTATGGGCACTGTTGAAGCAGCCCTTACCAGTGGAAAAAGGGCAGCAGAAAAGTTGCTTGGGTTTTATATGGATTGAGTTTCTTAAAATTTTCTTAGAAGTGTTAAATAGTTTGGCAAGGTTTGTGTTACCTGAATCCTGATTGCTACTTTTGGCAAACCTTTTAAAAAGGGAAATAAAATGAGGTTAAATAAAATGTTTATCGGTCACAGGGTTTTGTGGTTGCTTATGGCACTCCACATACTCAACTTTAGTATCGATAACCCTCACACCCTTTTTGATGGAAATAAAGTAGATGAAGATTTTGAAGAGGTAGACAGTGTGGTAGAGCTGGTACTGGAAGACGTTATGCAAATACACAATGCCATACCTGAGCACCACACTAAAAGTACTCCCCACAACAGGATTAACGTAAAAAAAGTAGTTTGGGCTTTTGAGGCTGCACAGCCTTTAAAAGTGGTAAGCTCTTTTGTAACCGATCATAAAATAGTGCATCCTGACGTATTTTATAAAGATCCGTTGTATCAATCTCCTAAGCTGATTTTATTTTCTCCACCCCCTGAGGTATAATGCCGGTTTATTTACGTTTCATTTTCAGTGTTTTACTGAAATGGTGGTCTGTTGGTTTTTTGTAACTTTAACAGGAAACGTTATATGCGCCTTCTTTTTGGTGCAAAATATTCTCGCATTTAACTCAAAATAGTAAATGAAATTCAGAAACTTAATCTCTTTCATGGCAGTAATGCTGTGCGGGAGCGGTATTATGGCACAGGCACCTCAAACCCTGAACCTTACCGTAAAACAGGCTGAAGAATTATTCTTCAAAAACAACTTTATGCTGCTCGCCCAGCAATACAACATAGATAAATCGGCAGCAGCAGAAATACAGAGCAAAGTATATCCTAATCCCGAAGTATCGGCAGACATTATTGCCTACCAGGGCCAGGATAAATTGTATTTCCCCTCGGGCAATAAAAACAACCTGGCCGTAGGGCTGGAACAGCTTATTATTATAGGTGGTAAGCGTAAGGCGCAGATAGAACTGGCTAAACTGGACAAGAAAATGGCCGAGGCAGAACTTACAGATCTTACCCGCAATTTACAACTACAGCTATGGCAATCGTTTTACACGTTGCATAACCAACAAAAAATAATAGAAAAGTACAACAAGCTGCTTAGTAAACTCTCAGATCTTATAAGCAGCTACGAAGTGCAGGTTGCTAAAAATAATGTGGCACTAAAAGACCTTGTGCGTTTAAAATCAGTATACGTAAAAATTAACAACGACAAGTCTGAAGAAACGCAAACGCTTATAGATGCCCAGCAAAAGCTTAACCTGCTTTTAGGTACTGCGGCCACCATAAGCACGGTGTATGATAGTGCCGATGCCGGAAGCTTTGCGGCTAAAACTTTTTTATACGACGATATTTTAAATAAATCATTGCAAAACAGGCCCGATCTTAACCAGGCAAAACTGGCTACAGAGTCGGCGCGGGTAAATTTGTCGCTGCAACGCAGGCAGGCCATACCCGATGTTACACTTCGCGGTGGTTACAACCAGCAGGGCGATGCCTTTAACAACCAGTACAATGTGGGGCTTGCCATACCGCTTCCGGTATTCGACAGGAATAGGGGTAACATACAGGCAGCTAAGGTACAGCAGCTGGAAAGCCAGAAAAATGTAGAGTACAAACAACTGGAGGTACAAAACGATGTGTTGGCGGCTTACCAGAATTTTACCCGAAGCGTAGATGAGTACAAGCGCATTAACAAACTGATTAACCAGGATTTTGATGCGGTTTTTAACGGTATTAATACCAATTTCCAGAAGGGCAATGTTTCTATGATAGAGTTTGCCGACTTCTTTGAGGCCTATAATGAGGCACAAACTGAAGTGGAAAGGGTAAAACAGCAGCTGGCACTGGCCGCGGCGCAGATTAATTATGTAACCGGTACTAACAACTTTTAAGCAATGAAAACACTAAAAAAATCTTTATATATATCGGTAAGCGCACTTACGCTGTTTACCGCATGCAGCAAAAAAGAGGCTGATGCCGCTAAGGAGGAAACCGCACAGCAATTTGTAATGAGTGATAAAATGTATACCCAGTGTACATTTGCCGATGCCACCCAGGAGAATGCGCAAAACGAAATACGCCTTTTTGGGAAGGTTAGCGCAGAAAACAACAACATAAGCCAGGTATACCCTGCAGTAGGCGGCAGCGTTATAAAAATCAATGTAGAGCTGGGCGACTATGTTCAGCAAGGACAATTACTGGCCAGTGTGCGCAGTACGGAGATTGCGGGTTACCAAAGTGAAACCAGCGATGCCGATGCTAACGTAAGCATAGCAGAGCGCAACCTACAAAGCGTTAAGGATATGTACGAGGGCAAGCTTGCCAGCGAAAAAGAACTGGTTATGGCGCAAAAAGAGCTGGATAAGGCTAAGGCAGAACGTAACCGTATGCGCGAAATCAACCAGATTTATAAGCTGAAAAGCGGATCTGTATACAATATGTATGCACCCATTAGTGGCTATATTACCACTAAAGACATAAGCCCGAATGAAATGCTTAGTGCTAACCGCGAAGATGCAGTGTTTACCATTGCAAAGCTAGATAATGTATGGGTTTTGGCTAATGTAAACGAAAGCGACCTGGGCAAAATCAAGGTGGGCCAGCAGGCCAGCATACATACCATAGCGTATCCTGACAAGGATATTAAGGGTAAAATAGACAAAATATTTAATGTTATAGACCCTGATACCCGTGCGGGTAAAGCACTGATTAAAGTGCCTAATACAGATGGTACGCTAAAACCGGAAATGAATGCTACCGTTAAGGTACACTTCCCGGATGATGAACAATATGTTACTGTACCCAGTGCCGCCGTGGTTTTTGACAATAACAAAAACTACGTTATGGTATTTAAGGCCAAGAATAATATAGAAACCAGGGAGGTTACCATATACCGTGCGCTAGACGACAAAACCTATATTTCGGCAGGGCTTACCGCCGGAGAAAAGGTTATTGTAAAAGGCAACCTGCTTACCTATGATGCCATTAACGATTAATTGTAGCAGCCATGGTAAAATTGATAAAAAACATAATAGGGTTTTCCCTACGCAATAAGCTATTTACCTTTTTTTGGGTAGGGCTTGTGGTGGTTGCCGGTATCATCAGTTATAAAAATATACCTGTAGAGGCATTCCCCGATGTAACCAACACACAAATTGTAATTGTAACACAGTGGCCCGGCCGTAGTGCCGAGGAGGTAGAGCGTTTTGTAACCTCTCCCATAGAAATTTCCATGAACTCCCTGCAAAAGAAGCAAAATGTAAGGAGTATTACCATGTTTGGGCTTTCGGTTATCAAGATAATTTTTGATGATGATGTAGACGACTTTTTTGCACGCCAACAGGTAAACAACCTCTTGCGTGGTGTAGAACTACCCGAAGGTATAGATGCCGAAGTACAACCACCGTACGGACCTACAGGTGAGATTTTCCGCTATACGTTGGACAGTAAAACCAAAGACACCCGCGAATTGCTTACCCTGCAAAACTGGGTTATAGACAGGCAGCTGCGCGCCGTACCGGGCGTGGCAGACGTAGCGGTATTTGGAGGTAGGGAAAAAACCTATGAAGTAGAGGTAGACCCTACGTTGCTTCAAAAGTATGAGCTTACTTCTCCACAGGTATTTGAGGCAATTAGTAAAGCCAACGTAAATGTGGGTGGCGATGTTATTGAGAAAAACGGACAAGCCTACGTGGTGCGTGGCGTGGGGCTTCTGGATAATATAGCTGACATAGAAAATACTATTGTAGCACAGTATAATGGCAACCCTATACTTATTAAAGACATAGCTAAGGTAGAAGAAAGCAATGTACCGCGAGTGGGGCAGGCAGGCCTTAACAATAATGATGACGTTGTAGAGGGTATAGTAATTATGCGTAAAGGCGAAAACCCATCTATAGTGCTTAAGGCATTAAAAGAAAAAATTGCCTATGTGCAGGATAATGTACTGCCTAAGGATGTAAAAATGGTTACATTCTACGACAGGGATAACCTTATGGAGTTCTGTACGCATACTGTTACCCACAATCTTGTAGAGGGTATTATACTGGTTACGGTTATTGTATTCCTTTTCATGGCCGACTGGCGTACTACGGTTATTGTATCTATTATTATTCCGCTGGCGTTGTTGTTTGCCTTCCTGTGCCTTAAGCTTAAGGGTATGAGTGCTAACCTGCTTTCGCTTGGTGCGGTAGACTTTGGTATTATTATAGATGGTGCTGTGGTAATGGTTGAGGGACTCTTTGTGGCGCTCGATCACCTGCGGGAAAAGGAAGGCGATGAGCGTTTTAATAAGTTGGCTAAACTGGGACTTATCCGTAAAACAGGTTCTAAGCTGGGTGTGGCTATCTTCTTTAGTAAGTTGATCATTATATCTGCACTGCTGCCTCTCTTCTCTTTTGAAAAAGTAGAATGAAAAATGTTTTCACCATTGGCATGGACACTTGGTTTCGCACTACTTGGCGCGCTTATATTTACCCTTACGCTGGTGCCCGATTTGTGCTCTATTTTACTGAACAAAAACGTACGCGAAAAACACCACCCGTGTGTCGAATTCTTCAACAAAATTGTATCTAAAGGTTTCGGTGTAAGTTTTAGGCACAAAAAGATATCCATTATAGTATCGTTTGTTATCCTTGGGCTTACGTTGTTTTCTACACGTTTTCTTGGTACTGAGTTCCTCCCTCCGTTAAATGAAGGTGCGCTTTGGGTAACTGCCGAGTTACCTATAAGCAATTCGCTTTCGGAGAGTGTAAAGATGGCTACGATTATTCGTAAAGAGCTAAAATCGTTTGAAGAGGTAGACGATGTTCTTTCGCAAACCGGACGTAGTAATGATGGTACCGACCCTAACGGTTTCGGGTTCCTGCAATTCCAGGTAGACCTTAAACCAAAAGACGAGTGGAAACACAAAATAACCATGGATCAGCTGGTAGAACAGATGAACAAAAAGCTAAGTGTTTACCAAGGTATTACATGGAACTACTCGCAGCCTGTTATAGACAACGTAGCCGAAGCGGTTGCAGGATTTAAGGCAAGCAACGCGGTTAAAATTTTTGGCGATGACCTGCCTACGCTGGATAAGCTGGCTAATGAGGTTATGGGCAAAATTGAGAACATAGATGGTGTTAAAGACGTAGGCGTGCTGCGCAACCTGGGGCAGCCTGCTATGAGCGTAAAGTTTGACGAGCAAAAAATGGCACTATACGGTGTACAAAAAAGCGATGCCCAGGCGATTATAGAAATGGCTATAGGGGGTAAAACCGCTACAGAGAAATACGAAGGCGAGAAAAAGTTTGACATAAGGCTACGTTATCTTAAAGATTACCGTAAAGACGAGGAAGATATTATGAACCTTATGGTACCTACACTGCGCGGTACAAAAGTGCCGCTAAAGGAGATAGCCACACTTACTACCGAAACCGGTCCATCTTTTGTATACAGGGATAACGCCAAACGTTTCATAGGTGTAAAATTCTCTGTGCGCGACCGCGACCTGGGTAGTACTATAGCCGAAGCTCAGGCAAAAGTGAAGCAAATCAAGTTGCCACCGGGCTACACCATTGGCTGGACCGGTGAGTATGAAAACCAGATACGTGCCAGCGCCAAGCTTACCCAGGTGGTGCCTATATCGTTAATACTGATATTTGTGTTACTGTTCATCATGTTCGGCAACATAAAAGATTCGCTGTTGGTACTGGTAAATGTGCCGTTTGCCATCATTGGCGGTATACTTGCGCTGCAAATAACAGGTATCAACTTCGGTATATCGGCAGGTGTTGGCTTTATAGCACTGCTGGGCATCTGTATACAAAACGGGGTTATACTGGTCTCCGAATTCCATGCTAACCTTAAACTCAAGATGTCACTTGCCGATGCTATTATACAGGGTGTAAAAGCCCGTACCAGGCCGGTGGTAATGACAGCATTAATGGCAGCCATAGGGTTAATGCCGGCGGCATTGTCTACCGGTATTGGTTCAGAAAGCCAAAAACCGCTTGCTGTATCTATCATTGGTGGTTTGGTTACAGCAACGGTATTTACATTACTTGTATTCCCTAATTTCTTCTACTGGGCGTTACGTAACAAACACCAGAAGATGGAGCTGTAAAATATAAAATTCAATTAGAGTTTTAGTTTCTGTTTTTTAGGTTGAAACCGTCCGGAGCCTGTGCCCGGGCGGTTTCATGTTTTATAGCTGTCGCTATGATAATTATCATTTTTTTTGGCATAGCCCTGCTATAGCTTTGTACGTGCAAATAAAATACGCCATGAAAAATTCATTAGTGCAAAAGTACAATGTCCCCGGGCCCCGCTATACCAGCTATCCTACAGTGCCCTACTGGGATGAGGCAGGTTTTACAACCACACAGTGGAAAGAAACCTGCATAAGGGCGTTTAATGAAAGTAATGAAAGTGAGGGGATAAGCCTATATATACACCTGCCTTTTTGCGAAAGCATGTGCACCTTTTGTGGCTGTAACAAGCGTATAACCAAGCGCCATGATGTAGAAGATCCGTATATAGTGGCCGTGCTTAAGGAGTGGGAAATGTATTGTAATATGTTTTGCAGTCGCCCTAAGATAAAAGAATTGCACCTGGGGGGCGGTACACCTACATTTTTTAGTCCGGAGAATTTAAAAATACTCATAGATGGCATTATGGCTCATGCAGATTATATGCCGGGTTACGAATTTAGTTTTGAAGGACATCCTAACAATACCACACGTGCACATTTACAAACCTTATTTAATTTAGGTTTTCGAAGGGTAAGTTTTGGGGTGCAGGATTATAATAATACGGTACAAAAAGCCATTCACCGCATACAGCCGTTTCATAATGTGGCTAAGGTTACGTTTTGGGCGCGCGAAATAGGCTATACATCTATAAGCCATGACCTTGTTTTTGGTTTGCCTTTCCAAACGCTGGATAGTTGTGTGGATACCATAGAAAAAACAAAATCCCTTAACCCGGACAGGCTTGCATATTACAGCTATGCGCATGTGCCGTGGATTAAAGGCAACGGACAGCGCGGTTTTGATGAAAGTAACCTGCCTAAGGATGAAGAGAAACGTAAGTTGTACGAAGTAGGGAAGGAGCTGCTTTCTGAGAAAGGATTCCACGAAATAGGTATGGACCACTTTGCTCTGGAAACAGACAGTATGTATAAGGCATTTAATACTGGTAACCTGCACCGGAATTTTATGGGCTACAACGCCAGTAAAACACAGTTAATGATAGGCCTTGGTGTTTCATCTATAAGCGACAGCTGGTACAGTTTTGCACAAAACGAAAAGAACCTGGAAGATTATTACGCAAGGATAGCACAGGGCGAGCTACCGGTATTCAGGGGGCATTTGCTTAACGAAGAAGATTTACTGATACGTACGCACATCCTTAGCCTTATGTGCCGGTTTAAAACCGAGTGGGAGCCTTTTGGCAAGGGTTATTTTGAAGAAATGCCTGAGGTGCTTGAAAGCCTTGCCGAAATGGAACAGGATGGCCTTATAACATTTGGCAAAAACAGTATTACCGTTACCGAGAAAGGCAAACCTTACGTACGAAATGTGTGTATGGCTTTTGACCTTCGCCTGCGCAGAAAAGCTCCGGATACCCGCCTGTTTAGCATGGTGGTTTAAAAGTAAAGAGACAGTACTTTCTTCATTAATTATTATCGAACGGCAATACTCTTGCCACTAAAAGGGCACTGTTATGGTTGCCCTTTTTTTATTCTTCTCAACCCATTAATAATAAAAAAAGCCCCGATTGTTCGGGGCTGTAAAAACAAGAAAGGGTTAATTATTTTAGGTTATATACATTACCTGCAGTTTGGCACAGCACCTACAAATAGGCTATTGTTGCCTGGCGACAGGTAGGGGATGCTCAGCCCAAGTCCGCGGACAATAAACAGCATGCCTATACATACTGCTACATACGGAACTGCTTTTGCCATTGTGTTTCGCAATGGTGTTTTAAACATGCCGGTTGCAAATACAACGGCACTCATAAGCGGTATGGTACCTACGCCGTACAGAAACATAAAGACGGCACTGTATAAGGTGTTTTGCATAGCCAGCGCGCCAAAGAGTGCCGCATATACAAGTCCGCATGGCAAAAAGCCATTAAACAGACCCGTAGCAAACAGTGCTTTGTAGCCTTTTTTCCTAAACTGGTTGCCCAGCCCGGCTTTGATGCCTGAAATGAGTTTGTATATGGGTTTAGAAAAATTGTATTTGGCAAAAATGCGTTCGGGTACCAGCGCAATAATAATCATAACCATGCCTGCGATTATAGAGAGCTGTTGCTGCATGCCAGCCAGGTAAAACCCGCGCCCCAAAAGCCCAAAAAGTACACCCAGCGTACTATAAGCGGTAAGCCTGCCTAAGTGATATACCAAAACCTGAATGGTTTTTTTAGCGGGATTTTTATGATCTACCGGCAGCATCATGGCTATTGGTCCACACATGCCTATGCAGTGCAGGCTGGAAACCAAACCTAATAGGAGTGCTGTGTAAAGCATATTTGTTTAGTTGTTGGTTGTTTGTTTTTGGTTATTAGTTAAAACAGTGTTTAGCGACCAATAACCAAAAACAAATAACTTAAAGGTTAAACATTTCCTTGTTCATATATGCATTTCCGTTGTACTTCCAGTCTACGGTAATGTCCCAGCGGCCACCTGCCAGGTCGTTTTTAGGTATGAGCATGTATGGAGCGGATAATGAAATAGGAGTATCAAAATCCAGTCTCTGGTCAGATGGCCTGTAAAGGGACACTTTTCCTGTTATCTGTTTAAAATCAAATGATTCGGGAAATGTTATTTTTATTGCCTCACCGGTATTTTCTATAAGTACCTTTTGAGATAGTGTGGCAGCGTTGTCTTCTTTTGCAAGATCACTTTCTACCCCGCGCTCATGTTTGTAGTAGTCTTCCACTACAAGTTCATTGTCGTATTTATGGTCGCTCTGCACGCGAAATACAAAGAAGAGTATAAAACTCATAAACAGCGCAAACGCAGCTACAATTCCGGTTCCCCAGTTAATTTTCATGATTGCAGTTCTTTATTAGTTAAACGTTCTGGGAGCAAGGAAACTTGTTTTTTCTGTATCTATACGCTTGTCTCCTTCGTATACGCCCAGTATTATTTTGGTTTTGTCTTTTTCTAAAAGCGCTTCATTAATTTGTATAAACAATGTACCTTGGGCCATGCCTGTACGGGCTACGGCAAAACTTTGTTTACCTACCAGCCTTACAGTACCTTTTATGTTTTCCAGCTTAAAGTGTACGTTTTTAAAATTTTTCTCCGTTTTGTTTATCACCTTAAAGGTGTACACATTGCTAATGCTGTCACCTTTATGTTCGTACAGTTGGCCGGGTAGCCTTAGTACAGTAGCTTCAACATCATTACGGAGGAACAGCAAACCTATAAACACGGTAGTAAGTATTATAAGCACAGCAGTGTAGCCTTTCATACGCGGGGTGAAAACAAACTTTTCCTTTTTGGTAATTTCATCTTCACTCGCATAGCGGATAAGCCCTTTCGGCAGCCCTACTTTATCCATTACGGTATTGCACTCATCTATACAAGCCGTACAGTTAATACACTCCAGCTGCGTACCGTTTCGTATGTCTATACCCGTAGGACATACAGCTACGCAAAGCTTGCAGTCTATACAATCGCCTTTACCTGCTGTTTTGCGGTCTTCATTTTTTACTATGCGGCCGCGGCCGTTTTCACCTTCGCCCCTTACATGGTCATACGCTACAATTACACTTTTGTTGTCCAGCAGTGCACCCTGAAGCCTTCCGTATGGGCAGGCAATAATACACACCTGTTCCCTAAACCACATATAGATAAAGAAGAACACCCCGGTAAATATAAGCAGCGCTATAAGCGTACCCAGATTTTCTGCCGGACCTTCCTCTACCATCTGTATCAGTTTGTCGCTTCCGCTGATGTATGCCAGGAACACATTGGCAATAAGGAACGATACCATAAAGAACGCCAGCCACTTAAGGCCTTTTTTTCTTATTTTTTCGGCATCCCAAGCTTGCTTTTCCAGTTTTATCTGGGCATTGCGGTCGCCTTCTATAGCGTACTCTATGCGCCTGAATACCATTTCCATAAAAATGGTCTGTGGGCATATCCATCCGCAGAAAATACGGCCAAAGGCTACAGTAAACAGAGACACAAATATTACCCCGGTAATCATACAAATTACAAAGAGGTAAAAATCCTGTGGCCAAAACGGAAAACCGAAAATATTAAACCGGCGTTCCAACACGTTAAACATTAAGAACTGTTCTCCGTTTATTTTTATAAACGGAGCAGAAAATAAAAAGGCAAGCAGGAAATAACTCAGCGTTTTGCGGTAGTTGTAAAACTTACCTGCGGGTTTTTTAGGATAAATCCAGGCCCGCTTGCCTTCTTCATTTATGGTTGCAATCTTGTTACGAAATTCGTCTTCATCATGTTCGTGCTCATACCTATCGACTGACATAATGCTCTCTTTTTAAAATTTATTTTGCAGGTGTTGCGGCAGTGGCTGCGTCTTCTTTCCAAAGGTCGCCCTGAGGCTCTTTGGCATCTTTAGGGTTAGTACCCTGAAGTGAAAGTACGTAGCTTGCCACGGCTTGTATTTCAGATGGTTTTAAAGTGCCTTTCCAGGCCACCATACCTTTACCATCTCTACCACCGTTTGTTATGGTATGGAACACATTTTTTATACCGCCACCCAGTAACCAGTACTGGTCTGTTAGGTTAGGGCCTATGGCGCCACCGGCATCTGCCCTGTGGCACGGAATACAGTTTGCAGTAAATACCTCTTTACCTTTTGCTAAATCCGCAGGATCTGTAAGCAGGGTAACGGTTTTTTCGTCTATAAGGTCTTTAGCGGTTTTTTTGTATTCTTCCACAGCCAGTTTTGCATCGGCCATTTCCTGTTCAAATTCCTGTTTTTGGTTTTTGTCGCCCATTATGTGGAAACGAACCAGGTAAACAAGCCCGAATATAATGGTTAAGTAAAACAGCTTTACCCACCATGGCGGAAGTACGTTATCCAGCTCCTGTATACCATCGTAATTATGGTGCAGCGTGATTTCGCCTTCTTCGGCAACCGGCCTTGTTTTTACAAAGTAGCCTTTCAGTTTTTTAAACCAGGCACTGTCTGCAATGCCCAGTTCTTCTACCTCTGCCAGTTTTGCCTTTTGTTCATCGGTAAGCAGGTTGTAAGTAACCCTGTCTATAGCCATAATTACAATTTCTATGGCTATTTGTATAAACAGGAATACGGCAAGGAACAGCGATACCAATGGGTATTTTATAAAGGCCGGCCTGTCGCCAGAATCTATAAAGTACTCTAAAGCTGCAAATACCAGGGCAAATATAACGGGCACCCTTACGTATACCGGAATCAGTTTTTTCATGATGCTTTCAGTTTTTTGTTAGCTATTAGTATTGTTTTCATCTGCTTCGTCGCTAAACGGAATGTTGCTCAGCTCGTTGATTTTCTCCCTTTTGTAGGTCATTGTCCAGGTGTACAGCATTACAAAAAAGATGAAAAATATAAGCAGCGATAGTATAGGATAAATCTCAACTCCCGAGATGGTTTCCAGGTTGTGTTTTACAAACTTCAGCATAACATATTATTTAGTGGTTTCGGCTACCGGTTTTGCTTTAATGTCGGTTCCCATACGTTGCAGGTACGCTATTAGTGCTACAATTTCCCTTTCACGCATTGGTACAAAGGTTTCGCCTTTTGCTGCTGCAGCCTTTTTACTTGCTTCGTATGTTTTTACAAAGTCAGGGTCGGTATGCAGGTTATTTTCTATTTTAGTAGCCTGCGCTTCTATGGTTTTTTGTGCATTGGCTATTTCCTCTTTGGTGTACGGAACACCCAGTGTAACCATAACTTCCATTTTTTTCTGGGTCTCAGTATAGTCTGCCTTTTTATTGTCAAACATCCATTTGTATGATGGCATTATACTTCCTTCAGACACACTTTGAGGATCCCACATGTGGTTAAAGTGCCAGTTGTCGCTGTATTTTCCGCCCACCCTGTGCAGGTCTGGCCCGGTTCTTTTAGAACCCCAAAGGAATGGGTGATCGTATACATATTCGCCTGATTTAGAGTATTCCCCATAGCGCTCTACTTCGCTACGGAAAGGGCGTATCATTTGAGAGTGGCAGCCTACACAGCCTTCGCGTATATAGAGGTCTCTACCTTCAAGTTCCAGCGGCGTGTATGGTTTTACCGCGCTTATGGTAGGTATATTACTCTTAACCATTATGGTAGGTACAATTTGAATCAAACCACCTATGGTTACGGCTACAGTAGCCAGTATGGTAAGCTGTATTGGCCTTCTTTCAAGCCAGCTGTGCCATTTTTCTCCCTGAAGCCTTTTCTCGCTGATACGTTCCAGTGCAGGAGCCTCTGCAAGTTCGTCTTCTACAGGCTGGCCTTGTTTTATGGTTTTTATAATGTTGTATACCAGTACAAACATACCTATTACGTACAGGGTACCACCTATAGCACGTATGTAGTACATTGGCATAATTTGCTTAACTGTTTCCAGGAAGTTACCGTACTTAAGTGTACCGTCCGGATTAAATTCTTTCCACATAGCTGCCTGAGTAAAACCGGCTACATACATAGGAAGTGCATACATTACTATACCAAGGGTACCTATCCAGAAATGGAAGTTAGCCAGCTTTTCTGAGTACAGTTTTGTTTTAGTAAGGCGGGGTATAAGCCAGTAGATAAGGCCAAAGCTTAAGAAACCGTTCCATGCAAGTGCGCCTACGTGTACGTGTGCTATAATCCAGTCTGTAAAGTGGGCTATGGCGTTTACGTTTTTAAGCGAAAGCATAGGGCCTTCAAACGTGGCCATACCATAACCTGTAATGGCTACCACAAAGAATTTTAGTACAGAACTTTCCCTTACTTTATCCCACGCGCCGCGAAGGGTAAGAAGACCGTTAATCATACCACCCCAAGATGGTGCTATAAGCATTACAGAGAACACCACACCCAGGTTCTGTGCCCAGTCTGGCAGGGCAGAGTATAGTAAGTGGTGTGGCCCGGCCCAGATATAAATAAATATTAGTGACCAAAAGTGGATAATAGACAGTTTGTAAGAGTACACAGGCCTGTTAGCAGCCTTAGGCATATAGTAATACATAAGCCCCAGGAACGGTGTGGTAAGGAAGAATGCCACCGCATTGTGGCCGTACCACCACTGTACAAGTGCATCTTGTACGCCGGCGTATGCAGAGTAACTTTTGTGCCAGTTTACCGGAAGCTCAAGGCTGTTAAAAATATGTAGCAGGGCTACGGTTACAAATGTGGCCAGGTAAAACCAGATGGCTACATAAAGGTGGCGCTCCCTGCGCCTTAATATGGTTCCTATCATGTTTATACCGAATACCACCCATACTGCAGCAATGGCTATGTCTATAGGCCATTCCAGCTCTGCGTATTCTTTAGAGGTAGTCCACCCCAGCGGAAGCGTAACGGCTGCCGCCACAATAATAAGCTGCCAACCCCAAAAGTTAATGTTGCTTAGCGTATCGCTAAACATACGGGTTTTAAGCAACCTTTGTAAAGAATAATACGTTCCTGCAAACATGGCATTACCCACAAAGGCAAAAATAACGGCGTTTGTGTGTAACGGCCTTAGCCTACCGTAGCTTAGAAATGAGATGCCTTCGGTAAGATTAGGAAACAGATAAAAGAACGCGATTAATAAACCAACCAAAAAGCCCACAACGCCAAACACTATGGTAGCGTAGAGGAACTTTTTGACTATTTTATTGTCGTAATAAAACTGCTGCATTTCCATAATAATTACATATTAGTTTTTGGTTTCACTTTTTTTAGTTTCATCGTCAAAAAGCATCCTTACAGATGGGGTATAACTGTCGTCAAACTGGCCGCTGCGCACCGCCTTTATAAATACATAAAGGAACAGCAGGGCTACAATTACACTAATGCTGATTAATAGATAGATTACGCTCATACGTCTTAATTTTATGTTAACAAAGGTAGGATGGGGGTTTGGGGTAAAATATGATATTTATCATACTGCTTTATTTTATTACCTACTTCCTGCGGCTTGCATAATAGTTGCTCATTATGGTTACAAATGATACTATAGTAATGGTACTCAGTGGCATAATGATGGCTGCGAACAGTGGTTGCATTTTACCGATGAGGGCAAATGTGAGCCCTATCACATTATACAGAAGGGAGAGGGTAAAACTCATTTTAATGGTTTTAACCGTGTTTTTGCTCAGCTTCATAAAATAGGCCAGGCGGCTAAACTGAGTAGCATCTAGTATACCGTCGCACGCGGGTGAAAACACGTTTACGTTTTCTGAAACCGATATGCCCACGTTACTCTGCGCAAGTGCTCCTGCATCATTAAGGCCATCGCCCACCATCATTACATTATGTCCCTGTTTTTGCAGTTTTTCTATAAAAGCCAGTTTTTCATCCGGTTTTTGATTAAAAACAAGTTCTGTACCTGCGGGCAGCAGTTGTTCCAGCGCATGGCGTTCGCCTTCGTTATCACCGCTGAGTATTTTTAACTGATATTTTGCCGAAAGGCTTTTAAATAACTCTGGTAACCCATCCCTGTATTGGTTTTGGAAAATAAACCTGCCTACATAATTTCTATTTATAGAAATGTGCACCAGCGTTTGCAGGCTTTCGTGTTGCGGTGCACCGGTAAACGTTGCGGAACCTACCTTTACGTGATACCCGTTTACATAGCCGTGTATTCCTTTTCCGGTTACCTCTTCAAATTCCTCTACCTGTAACAACTGGCTTGCCGGAAGGTGTTCATACAGCCTGCGACTTAGCGGATGGTTGCTTCCGCGCAGCAAACTGCGTATAAAAGCGAGCTCTTTAGCGTCTATGTGCTCACCTTCGTATACTATTTCAGATTTTTTATTGGTGGTTATTGTACCCGTTTTATCAAAAACTATAGTATCTACCTTAGCCATTTGTTCTATTACAGTAGCATTTTTTAGGTATAGCTTCCGGTTGCCCATTATGCGTAGTACATTGCCCACGGTAAACGGTGCGCTTAGTGCCAGCGCACAAGGGCACGCTACTATAAGCACCGCAGTAAATACGTTAAACGCCGTATTATAGTCGCCTTTTATAAGCCAAACGGTAAGCCCCAATATGGCTATTAACAGCAGGGCAGGGGTAAAGTACCTGCTTACGGTATCAGTAAGGGTTTTATAATTTTCGTCATCTTTTTTGGCAAAAACCTCGTTACTCCACAGCTGTGTAAGGTAACTTTGAGATACAGAACTTAGTACCTCCATTTCTACCACCTGACCCAGCTGACGCCCGCCTGCAAATATTTTATCGCCTGATTTTTTCGTAATAGGCTCAGCTTCTCCGGTTACAAAGCTGTAGTCTATTTCGGTTTGCCCGGTAATCAGTATGCCGTCTACAGGTATCAGTTCTTTGTTGCGTATAATAAGCCTGTCGCCGGGTGTTACATCATAAACCGGTACCGAAACCTCCTCGCGGCTGCCGGTAAGCTTAGTAACGGCTATAGGGAAATAGGATTTAAAGTCGCGCTCAAAAGACAGGAAATTGTATGTTTTTTGCTGGAAAAGCCTGCCCAGCAGCATAAAGAACACCAGTCCGCAAAGGCTGTCGAAGAAACCAGAACCTAAGTCGAAAACTATATCTACTGTACTGCGTGTAAACATTACTATAAGCCCCAGTGCTATGGGGATTTCAATGTTTAGCATCCCTGCCTTTATGCTTTTCCATGCCGATACATAGTAACCGCTTGCCGAATATAGAAATGAAGGCAGCGTAAGCGTAAATATCAGCCATCGGAAAAACCCACGGTAGTTGTCAAGCCAGTATTCTTCCACTTCAAAATACTCCGGGAACGAAAGCAGCATTACATTGCCAAAGCAAAAAAATGCTACTCCCAGTTTATAAATAAGTTCGCGGTTTACTTTTTTCTTTTTCTCCTCGTAGTTTTCAAGGCTTATGTAGGGTTCATAGCCTATGCTGTTTAGCAGCAGTACTATGTCTTTCAGAGAAGTTACTTCCGGGTTAAACACTATACGCGCCTTTTTCTCGTGGAAGTTTACCTGAGAACTGCTAATACCTTTGTTTAACCGGTTTAGGTTTTCCAGTATCCAGATACAAGAACTACAGTGGATGTGCGGTATGTACAGCGACACAATGTGGGTATGCTGCTCCTTAAAGTCCAGTAACTTATCTGTAATGGTTTCATTGTCTAAGAAGTCGTACTTCCCGCCAATGTCCTGTGGTGTGGCACCGGGTGCTTTTTCGTAGTCGTAGTACTGCGTAAGGCCGTTTTGTGTAAATATTTCGTATACGGTTTTGCAACCGGGACAACAAAATGATTTATCATCAAAAATGATTTCGTCTTTTTTAACGATCTCTAACCCGCAGTGATAACAGTTTTGGGTTTCCATAAATGCTCAATTTTACCTGTAGCAAAGTTGAGGAGGCTAAAATGTTTAAAATATGATTTTTGTCATACTCTCGGTTTTAGGCAAATAATACATTTGCACCGGTATGAGTAAATGTGATCAGTGTATAGTAAGGGAACTCAGCTCGTTAAAAGCCCTCAATAAAGAGGAGCTTATAAAACTGGCTGACTGTAAGTCTACCTACACCATAAGAAAAGGTGAGGCTGTTTTTAGCGAAGGCGAAAATGTAAACGGTATATTTTGCGTACGCGAGGGCGTGTGTAAACTTACCAAGCTAAGCGCTAATGGTAACGACCATATAGTAAAACTGGTAGCCAAGGGAGAGCTGCTGGGTCAGCGCAGCATGATAAGCGATGAGCCTGTAAACCTGACCGCGGTAGCACTTGAGGATATGACGGTGTGTTACATACCCAAGCAGGAGGTTATGGAGTTTTTTAACAACAACAACCGCTTTTCGTTCCAGGTAATGAAAACCATTTGTGGCGACCTTAAAGAGGCCGATGACCACCTAGTAACCATGGCGCAAAAATCGGTTAAGCAACGTCTTGCAGAAACGTTACTGTACCTGCACGAAACCTTTGGCGAAAGCGAAGACAAAAGCCTGAACCTTAAACTATCGCGCGAGGAACTTGCCGGTATGATAGGTACCGCTACAGAGAGTTGTATACGTTTGTTGTCTGAGTTTAATAAGGCAGGGTACATAGCCCTTTCGGGTAAAAAAATTACGGTCTTAAACAGTAGTGCGTTAAGAAAGATATAAGCCGTTTGTTTACGGTAGTTTTCTGGTTTTTAAAAACAAAATCCCCAATTTGGGGATTTGTTTTTTTGTACTGTCATTTAGGTTTTTTAAAGGTACTGGTTCCGCTACGGCCTGCTGCCGGTGGCTAACCTGTATAGTATGCCTATTATGGCAAGTACCAGTAGTATGTGTATTAAAGATCCTACAGCTTCACCAAAGCCAAAGTATCCTACTGCCCATCCTATAAGAAGGATAACAACGATAAGCCAGATTAAATCTCTCATAATAGTGTTTTTTTAAATTTGATATTTTAAAATTACATCTAATGACCGGAATGTGTTAATTGATTAAGAATTCTTTAATAGCCAAAGTTTTCTTAATTAAACAGTTGCAAATAATACAATAAAAAAAATCATACACATAATTAATTAGTACTTTTGTACTTCGAAAGAAAATTGATTTCATGCAAACTCCGTTGAAGATTGCCGTAGTGGGCTCAGGATTGGTTGGTTCGCTTTTGGCAATATATTTAAAAAGAGCCGGGCACACCGTACACGTTTACGACCGTAGCCCAGATATAAGAACCATAGAGTTTTCGGGCCGTTCTATAAACCTTGCCGTGTCGCACCGTGGGTGGCGTACGCTGGATGAGGTAGGCCTGGGAGAGGAAATCCGAAAGATGGCCGTGCCTATGGAAAAACGTGCCATACACTCGGTAAACAACGAGCTAAGCTATCAGTACTACGGTAAGGAAGGCGAGTGCATTTACTCCATAAGCCGTGGCGAACTGAACCGTAAAATGGTTTCGCTTGCCGAAGCGGAAGGTGTAGAATTTTTCTTTAATACCCGAATATGGGATGTAGACCTGGCTACTGCTACGCTATTTACCGGCGAAACGGAACGCGGCGCATGGGATGAACTTCATTACGATAAGGTATTTGGCTCAGATGGTGCCTTTAGCCGTATACGCCACCGTATGCAGCGCCAAAACCGCTTTAACTACAGCCAGGAGTTTTTACCGCTGGGTTATAAAGAGCTTAACATTCCGGCTAATGCAGACGGAACTCACAAGTTAGACAAAAACTCACTACATATATGGCCGCGCAAAGACTTTATGCTTATAGCACTGCCTAATAACGATGGTAGCTTTACCTGTACGCTGTTTATGCCTTTTGAAGGCGAAAATTCTTTTGACAGCCTTAAAGATAAAGAAACACTGGAGGCATTTTTTGCCAAATATTTTCCTTCTACAAAAGACGAAATACCTAAGCTGGTAGAGGACTTCTTTAAAAATCCTACCAGTACGCTGGTTACCATGAAGTGTTTTCCGTGGACTTACAGCGACAAGGTAGCGCTTATAGGAGATGCCTGCCATGCGCTTGTGCCTTTTTACGGACACGGCATGAATGCAGGTTTTGAAGACATTACGGTGCTTAACCAAATGATAGAGCAGTATGGTAACGACTGGCACGCGGTATTCCACGAATACGAAACCAGCCGTAAGCCAAACGCCGATGCTATAGCAGAACTGTCTTACCGTAATTTTATGGAAATGAGCAGCAGTACTGCCGATGCTAATTTCCTGTTGCGTAAAAAGATAGAAAAACACTTTTCAGATAAATACCCGGAGCTTTGGCAGCCACTTTATAGTATGGTTACCTTTAGCTACCGCCCCTACAGTGAGGCGCTTGCACTGGGTGACAGACAAAAGGCAATTATGGATGAGGTGATGAAAACCCAAGGCATTGACCAAAAATGGGATAGCGCTGAGGTAGAAGATAAAATTAAAGCACTGCTGAAGGAAATAAAATAGTGGAAAAGGTACTAAAAGACCTGGGCCGTATGGCCAGGGAAAAACATGCCGAAAACAAAAAGTTTTTTGATAAGCTTAAAAAAAAGCCGCCAAAAAACCTGGACTATGTAATGCAGGAATTGCACGACAGGGAGTTTAAAAGAACAGATTGCCTTACGTGTGCCAACTGCTGTAAGACTACCGGGCCGCTGTTTACCCTTGCCGATATAGAACGCATAGCCAAACACCTAAGGTTAAAGCCGCAGCAGTTTATAGACAAGTACCTGCGTGTAGATGAAGACAGGGACTATGTGTTGCAAAGCGTACCGTGTACGTTTCTGGATGCCGAAAATTATTGTATGATATACGAGGTGAGGCCAAAAGCCTGCAGGGAGTATCCGCATACCGACAGGAAAAAGTTTCAGCAAATAACCGACATTACGCTAAAAAATGTTGCCATTTGTCCGGCAGCATACAATATAGTAGAAGAAATGAAAAAGAAAATGGCGCTGTAAGGCGCCTTTTTTTATAGGTCGCGTTTTGGGTAATGTGTTTTTGGCTATCTTCGTTTAAAACAAGAAACCTGTATGCCAAAATTCAATTATATAACCCCAATGCTCTGGACAGACCGTATACCCGAAACCGTTGTTTTTTATACGGAAGTGTTGGGTTTTGATTGTACGCTAGAAGAAGAGGGGTGGGCAGTTTTAGAGCGCGATGGCATAGAGGTAATGCTGGCATACCCAAACCCCCATGTACCATTTGATGCGCCCATTTTTACAGGCTCATTTTACTTTAATGTTACCGGGGTAGACCGTTTATGGGAATTATGGAAAGATAAGTGCACTATTTGCTACGGTATTGAAGATTTTGAGTACGGCATGCGGGAGTTTGCCATATACGATCCTAATAATTATATACTACAGTTTGGCCAACCGTTAAATAGTTAATAATATGAAAACCATCCGCACCATTTTATTGTTTGCCGTGTTGTCGTTAGGCGTGGGCTACGGCATATATTCTGTAAATTCTGAGACCATAGTACACCATTCTAAAGCAGATGAGCTGGGTGAAATAGCATTTATGGCACTTCCGGTTTTTTTACTGCTGCTGTTTTTAAATGGTGTTGCACGTATGCTGAAACGAAAATCAAATAAAAAGCCTTCCGAACAATAAGTAAGGAAGGCTTTTTATTTGTTAGGCGGCAAGCGCCTCATTTTGTTGTTTTAATTCCTCAATAAAATGAGTAATGCCGGCTAGTTTTTCTTCTACATACTCCAGCAGGTTTTCTATCCTGGTACGCAGATTGGTGAAAAACTCGATAATATCTTCTACATATCCTTTCGCTTTTTCAATAAACTTAAGGATGTACTCTACTACATTTTCTATGGTTTCTTTAATATTCATGGCTATGTCTTTTTTAGTGATACTATAAAATTACAACATAGCTACGGCATTTCAATCTACTTTGTGCAAACCTTAAGAAAATTATTTACCATATATAAGATACTGTTTCCTCATTTCCTTAAAGGCTTCAATGCCGGTTTCCCAGCTGCGCCTAATATCAGATTCGTCCATACCGGCTTCAATTTGTTCCTGCAGGGTTTTAGTGCCGGCCAGTTTTGTAAAGAAGCTGGTAAAAAACTTTGATTTATCGGTAGTGTTTTGGTAGGCATCTATAAGCCACTTAATTTCCAGTTTATGTACACGTCGTACTTCACTCAGGTCTTTGCCAAAACACATTACACCGTTATAAGGAGGGTTTTTAGCACCTTCGTTTGGCCCGGGCGTAAAATAGTAGTCGTCTCCCGGCAAATCCGGCGAGCCATATATCTGAAACTGTTTGTCGGTTCCCCTGCCCACACTAACGTTAGTCCCTTCAAAAAGGCACAGGCTTGCATACAGGTTTATGGCTTGGTCATTAGGCAGGTTTGGCGATGGTTTTACCGGTAACGAGTAATAAAACTCCCTTTTGTAATACGAGCACGGAATTACCGTTAGTTCGCACTGCACACCGTCTTTAAGCCATTTTTCACCGTTAATCATTTGTGCATATTCTCCTATGGTCATGCCATGCAGTACAGGTATAGGGTGCATCCCCACAAAACTGCTAAACTCTTTTTCCAGTACAGGCCCATCTACAATGCTCCCGTTAGGATTTGGCCTGTCTAAAACTATTAAAGGTATATGTTGCTCTGCACAGGCTTCCATTACATAATGCAGGGTAGATATATAGGTATAAAAGCGTGCTCCTACATCCTGAATGTCAAAAACCATTACTTCTATCCCTGCAAGCTGCTCTGCTGATGGTTTTTTGTTGTTACCGTATAAAGACGTAATGGGCAATCCTGTTTGCGTGTCTTTACCATCTTTAACCAGTTCACCGGCATCTGCCGTTCCCCTAAAGCCGTGTTCAGGCGCATATATTGTTTGAAGGTTTATTTTTTTAGACAGTAAAAAATCTACCAGGTGATGTTGTCTTGGTTGCAGTACTATTTTGTTGGTTTCAAGTTCGCGTACGGTATCCTGTGTGGTTACTAATCCTGTTTGGTTTGTAGTAACCCCTACTTTTTTGCCGCGCAGTGCAGGAAGATAAAGCCAAAACCGGTCGGCTCCCGTGTTAATTCCCTTTCGGTAGGGGTTGTCCGGGTTTTCTATGGTAACAGGCTTACCTTTAGTTACACTGGCCGAATTTCCGCAAGCAGTAAATAATAATAATGAGAATAAAACCGTATTTTTGACAACGGTTAGCAATATTTTGCGGAAGCCCGATAAATAAGATACCATATAAAACCTTGAATTTAGAATACTTTATTGCCCGGAGGCTTGTTTCGGCTAAAAGCCACAAAAGTAGTGTGTCTGCGCCAATTATAAAAATTGCTGTAGTAGCAATTGCTATAGGAATTGTTATGATGCTAGTTTCCGTAGCCACCGGCGTAGGGCTTCAGGATAAAATACACGAAAAAATATCGGCTTTTAACGGTAACATTATTATAACCAACTTCGACGACAATCAAAGTGAGGTAAGTGTAGAGCCTATTGGCATCAACCAGCCTTTTTATCCCCGGTTTAAAGATGTTCAGGGTATAAGCCATGTGCAGGCTACCGCCAGTAAGGCCGGAATAATACGTACAGAAAAATCTTTTGAGGGCATAGTATTTAAAGGAGTGGGGAAGGATTATAAGTGGGATGCCCTAGCTGAATATATGGTAAAAGGACGCGTGCCTAACTTAAAAGGAGCGTTAAATACAGAGGTTGTACTTTCTGAGTACCTGGCTAATCGTCTGGAGTTAAAAGTAGGGGATAAATTTACCACCTATTTTATGAAGGAAGGCGGAAATGGTATGCCTAATTTAAGAAGATTTGATCTGGTAGGTATTTACAATAGCGGTTTTCAGGGGTTTGACGCCACCTTTGTGCTTGGCGATATAAGGCATGTACAGCGTATTAACAAATGGAAAAATGGGCAGGTTGGCGCATTTGAGGTTTTTATAGATGATTTCTCGAAACTAGATGAAAAGGGTAAAGAGGTGTATGAAGCCATACCCAGTACTTTAAACAGCATAACCATTAAGGAAAAATATGCAAATATATTTGAATGGCTAAAGTTGTTTGACATTAATATTATTGTAATCATTATAATAATGGTGGTAGTAGCTACCATTAATATGGTAGTAGCGCTACTGGTACTTATATTAGAGCGTACGCAAATGGTAGGTATGCTGAAAGCATTGGGTGCATCAAACTGGTCTATCCGTAAAATTTTCCTGTATAATGCAGGTCATCTTATAATAAGGGGGCTTCTTTGGGGTAACGGAATTGGTTTAGGGCTTCTTTTTATCCAAAAATACTTCGGCGTAATAAAGCTGCGTCCCGAAAATTATTATGTAAGTGTACCTCCGTTAACCTTAAACATACCCGCTATACTTATTATCAATATAGGAACAGTTTTGGTTTGCCTGGCATTACTACTCATTCCTTCTTATATAATTACTAAAATAGCACCTTCAAAAGCTATTCGTTTTGAATAATTTTATGGAGAACACCCGTTTTTGCTGTTGTTTTTTCAACTTTGACGCTTGCCAGTAATATTTTTTCGATTTTTTTCTTTCCGTAACTCTTGTTGTTTAAGCTGTTTACGGTTTTGCGTTAAAAAAAGTTAAACAAAAGGGTAAAAAAAGAGTTGTTTAAGTATAAAAGAGTGGTAGCTTTGCACCCGCAACAGAGAAGTTAGCGACGTTCATAGAAAACTTGATGAGATTTAAAAAGAGGTTTTTCTTTTATGTAATAAGATGAATAAACGTTGAAAAGCGGCCTTGAAAAAAAAGTTTCAAAAAGATTAGGATGTAACGAAAAGTTTACTACTTTTGCACCC
>JAAXJD010000039.1 GCA_012270005.1 Flavobacterium sp.
CTTTTTGGCAAGGCCAAAGCCTACCGCGCCAAAGCCTTCGCTATTGCCTTGTTTCACAAACAGTTTCAGGTGGTCGCTATCAGCGCCTATGGCACGCCCGAAGCCGGTATCACGTAGTCCTTTGGTTAAAAATACAGGTGTCATATTTCCCGGGCCAAACGGTTCAAACTGTTTTAATATCCTGAAGAATTTCGGGGGTATGTCGGCCAGGTCCAGCTCTGCATCAATCTTTATTTCGGGGATTAGTAATTCCGGTGTAATGGTGCTTTGCACCACTTGCTCAAATTTTTCCCTAAAAGCTTCGTATTGTTCCTCTTTTAGCGTAAGCCCTGCCGCATACATGTGCCCGCCAAACTGCTCCAGGCAGTCGGCACAGGCCTCAAGGGCATTGTAAATATCAAAATCCCGTACAGAGCGCGCCGAAGCCGCCAACTTATCGCCACTTTTGGTAAACACCAGCGTAGGGCGGTAGTAGGTTTCTATAAGGCGAGACGCCACAATGCCTATTACCCCTTTATGCCAGTCTTCTTGGTACACTACGGTACTGTAACGCTCGTGGTCGTTATTGTCGTCTATCTGGCGCAGGGCTTCAAGGGTAATTTGCTTATCCAGGTTCTTGCGGTCGGCGTTAAAGGTTTCAATTTGCGCGGCAAATTCCTCGGCCTGTTCCAGGCTAAACTCGGTTAGCAATGCCACCGCATGCTTACCGTGGCTTATGCGCCCTGCGGCATTAATGCGCGGGGCTATGGTAAACACTACGTCGCTTATGGTAAGTTGTTGTCGTTTCGCGTTCTGTATAAGTGCTTTAATTCCGGCACGGGGTGAGGTATTAATAACATCGAGACCAAATTTTGCCAGGATACGGTTTTCTCCTGTTATGGGTACTATATCGGCAGCAATGGCTGTGGCTACTAAGTCCAGCCACGGTAGTAAATCCATAATGGTTTGGTTGCGGTTAGCGGCCAGTGCCTGTATCAGTTTAAAGCCCACACCGCAACCGCAAAGCTCGTCGTAAGGGTAGGAGCAGTCGTCGCGCTTCGGGTCGAGTACCGCAACGGCATCGGGTAGGGTATCGCCTGGGCGATGGTGATCGCAAATAATAAAATCAATGCCTTTCTCTTTGGCATAAGCCACTTTGTCCGGGCTTTTAATACCACAGTCCAGTGCTATAATCAGCGTGCAGCTATTGTCATCCGCATAGTCTATACCCGCAAATGATACGCCGTAACCTTCCGCATAACGGTCAGGGATATATGTATCTACATTGGGGTAAATGGTGCGAAGGTAGCCACTCATTAATGAGACCGCTGTGGTGCCATCTACATCGTAATCGCCAAAGACAAGAATGTTCTCACCGCTGGCCATTGCCTTTTCTACACGAGCCACAGCCTTGTCCATGTCTTTCATAAGATACGGGTCGTGCAGGTCTGCCAGCGACGGACGAAAAAACTGCCGTGCCTCCTCATATGTGCTAATTCCACGCTGCGCCAATAGGGCGGCTATACGGCGGTCTACCCCCAGTACATCGGTCAGGTGGTTTATAATCAACGGGTCGGGTTCCGGGGCAAAAGTCCAGCGCATTAAAAACAGTTTTCTGTAAAAGTAGGGTATATTTTACGGTATGTCAAGTGGGAGTTTTGCAGACTGTTTTATGGTAATTTCCCTTTTTAGTGCAGCACGAGCAGCAAAGACGTGCTAATGTTCGGGATGTCTGCACTATGGTTGAAATTGATGCGTCTGAAAACTGCGATTGAGTCTGAAAACTAAAAATTTTAATTCGTAATTTCGTGGCGCCTTAACACACCAGCATTTTATATGTTTCAAAAAATACTTCGCCTGTTTTACAAAGTAGTTATCTGGTTTTTCCTTATATCGGTATTCTCAGTATTATTATTCCGTTGGGTTCCGGTGCCGTTTACACCACTAATGATAACCCGTGCTTTTGAACAAAAAGCGGATGGCGAAGACCTGCACTGCGAACACGACTGGGTACCTATTGAAGAAATTTCGCCAAAGTTACAAAAGGCCGTTATAGCCAGCGAAGACGGTACATTCCTGAGCCATCATGGTTTCGACTTCAGGGCCATGTACCAGGCGTATAAAAGCAACAGTAAAGGCAAGCGTATAAAAGGCGGCAGTACCATAAGCCAACAAACAGCCAAAAACGTATTTCTTTGGCAGGGCCGCAGCTATGTGCGTAAGGCTTTTGAAGCGTATTTTACGGTACTTATAGAGTTGTTGTGGAGTAAGGAGCGTATTATGGAGGTATACCTTAACAGTATAGAAATGGGCGATGGCGTGTATGGTGCGCAGGCAGCGGCGCAGCACTGGTACGGCAAAGACGCTGCAAATTTAACGCGCTACGAAGCTGCCGGAATTGCAGCCATATTGCCAAATCCGTTTAAGTATAAAGCTAAAGGATCTTCAGGATACATAGAGAGGCGCAAATCACGTATCATGAAACACATGAAATACGTAAAACTGGATTATTGATGCGCCGTTTGCTACTATACCTATTACTGCTGTGCAGTAGCATGGGCTGGTCACAAAGGTCTGCCGAAGCCGGTATTGTTAGCGACAACGACCTGTATACATCTGTGCACAATGACAGGTATTATACGAACGGACTCGAGTTGTTTTACCGCTTTTTAAGCAAATCAGAGACTTTAAGCACATCTCGTAAAATATGGGAATTTCGTTTGGGGCAGTATATGTACAATCCTCAAAGCGTATACACAGCAGAACCCATAACGCAAGACAGGCCCTATGCCGGCTATTTGTTTGCCCAAGGCGGAATAAACATATATCACGCAAACGGTAATCTGTTAAAAGCCAACCTTCAGTTGGGCGTTGTAGGTCCGGAGAGCGGGGCAGAAGCTACCCAAAAGTTTCTGCATAGTATTTTACATTATCCAAGGGTGCTGGGATGGAAATACCAAATTAGAACCACGCCTGCGGTTCAGTTAAACGCGTTCTACAGCCATAAGCTATTTTCAGGGAATCGATTGCGAAAGGCAGATTATTACGCACAGGCCGAAGCTCAGTGGGGTACTATTTGGAGCAGCGCATCGGTAGGTGTTATGTCGCGCATTACCCTTAACGGCATGCTTACGCCAATAAACCACAGCAGTATGTATGGTGCAGCACTAAACCAATCCCGGGACTATACCGATCGCCGGGAGTTGTTTGTATTTTTTAACCCCAGGATACAATATATGTATTATGATGCTACCATACAAGGCAGTCCGTTTAATAATAGCAGCCCGGTAACCTATACTCTTATACCGTTTAGGTTTAATGCCGAAGCCGGTATAAAATACGGGCGGGGCCGGTACACGTATGCTTATTCCTTTAACTACCGTGGCCAGGAGCTCCGTAATAATGTAATTACAGGTTATTATTATGGCTCAATCCAGTTAGGGTACTTGTTTTAGTTTTCAGTCGCAGTTTTCAGTGTGCCTGGCTGAAAACTGCGACTGGCAACTTATAACTTAATTCCCATGTTGTATAGGGTAAACGCCTGTATATCGGCTTGTTCGGCTATGGTTTGCGCGGTAGATTTACCTGCCCCGTGCCCGGCATTGGTTTCAATCCGTATTAAAACCGGGGCACTGCCCGCCTGGCATTCCTGCAATGTAGCGGCAAATTTAAAACTATGGGCAGGTACTACGCGGTCGTCATGGTCGCCTGTGGTAACAAGGGTGGCCGGGTAGCGCACGCCCTTTTTAAGCGATTGTACAGGGGAATATCCTTTCAGGTATTCAAACATTTCTTTATTGTCGTCGGCAGTGCCGTAATCGTAAGCCCAACCTGCACCTGCGGTAAACTTGTGGTAACGCAGCATATCCATAACACCTACTGCGGGCAACGCTACTTTAAACAGCTCAGGGTGCTGGGTCATACAGGCACCCACGAGCAGCCCTCCGTTACTACCACCGCGTATAGCAAGATAGCTTGACGAGGTGTAGTTGTTTTTAATAAGATATTGGGCAGCGGCAATAAAGTCATCAAATACATTTTGTTTTTGCATCTTGGTGCCGGCATCGTGCCACTTACGGCCGTACTCGCCGCCGCCCCTAAGGTTTGGCACGGCATAGATACCGCCGTTTTCCAACCACACTGCATTAGCAATACTAAAAGCAGGGGTAAGGCTCACGTTAAAGCCACCGTAGCCGTATAGTATGGTAGGGTTTTTACCATCGCGTTTCAATCCTTTTTTATAGGTAATAATCATGGGTATTTTTGTGCCGTCTTTACTGGTGTAAAATACCTGTTCGCTGGTATAATCTTCGCTGTTAAAGCCTACTTTAGGCTTTTGGTACACAACAGATTTTCCGGTTTTAGGGTCAAAAGCATAGATGTTACCCGGGGTAGTATAGTTAGTAAACGAATAGTACAGCGTTTTCTCACTTTTTTTACCACCAAAGCCCGATGCAGTACCGAGTCCGGGCAGTGTGATTTCCCTAACCAGTTTACCGTTGTAATCCAATTGCTTTACTTGCGAAACGGCATCTTTCATATAAAAAGCAAACAAATATCCTCCTCCGTCAGTAACAGATAGTACATTATCGGTTTCGGCTATAAGGTCTTTCCAGTTGCTTTGTTGCGGTGCATTAGCATCAACGGTTACCAAACGGTTATTAGGCGCTTTGTAATCAGTGCTTATGTAAAGTGTTGCGCCCTTATTATCTAATACCTGGCTGCTGCTATCGTAGTTGTCTACTATGGTAACTATTTTACCATCTGTAGCTGATAAATCTTTTACATACAGCTTGTTGCCATAGGTGCTGTTTGCTGCCGAAATAATAAGGTAGCGTTCATCTTCGGTAAGGTAGCCGCTTACGTAGCGGTTTTTTTGGTCGTTGCCAAAAATTACCGTATCCTCTTTTTGAGGTGTGCCAAGCTTGTGGAAGTACAGTTTGTGCTGGTCGGTTTTTGCCGAAAGCAGGCTTCCCTCGGGTTTATCGTAGGTGCTGTAGTAAAAGCCGTCGCTTCCTTTCCAGGCAATGCCGCTAAACTTTACATTTTCTATAGCGCCCAGTTGCTTTTTGGTTGCGGCGTCTATAATAATAATTTTGCCCCAGTCGCTTCCGCCTTCAGAGATCATATAGGCTACAAGATTACCTTTTTTATTAAACCGTACCGAAGAAAGTGACGTGGTTCCGTCTTTGCTAAACCCATTAGGATCCAGGAAAACTTCCTCTTTGCCATCTTTGCCCTTGCGGTATAGAATGCTCTGGTTCTGCAAGCCGTTATTTTTATAGTAGTACGTGTAAGCGCCTTCGGTAAACGGAGCCGATATACGTTCGTAATTCCATAGCTCCTCAAGGCGTTTTTTAATAACGTCTCTAAACGGAATTTGTGCCAGGTAAGCGTTTGTTACTTCGTTCTCAGCTTTAACCCAGGCTGCTGTTTCAGGGCTGCGATCATCTTCAAGCCAGCGATAAGGGTCTGGCACCTGAGTTCCAAAATAAGTGTCTGTTGTGTTGTCTTTGCGTGTTTGCGGATATTTAATAGAATTCATTTGTGCAGTGGCGTTTAGTCCGGTGGCCAGGGCCATTATAAATAGTGTTTTTTTCATAACTATTGGTTTTGTACAAATGTAACTATCATGGAGGTTTTTTGCTGAAAGCATACTAAATATTAACATCGTAAATACTGACTAGTCCTAAAATAGGTTGACTATTTTTGATTATACAAATTTGATAAAAGTT
>JAAXJD010000166.1 GCA_012270005.1 Flavobacterium sp.
AACACTAGCTTAGTTTTTGAAAACAAGTGTCCAAATTTGTTTGAAGACATACAATTTTGAAGTTGTTAAAGATCTTTTGACCGAGGCATCTGTATGGTTTATAAATGGTGCACAGGAAAACCTTATACGCACTTATAGATTTGATTACGAAGAAAAAGACTTTAAAAAACAGCAGTTAATCAGGATATCAGAATACGATTCCAACAATCAGTTGTTTTATTCCAACACCATGGAATATTACACCCTGCAGAACCAAAATAATAATCAGAATATTATTAATGCCTCCAGTACTTCGTGGTCCGGTACAACGGATAATATTTCTTATACGCTACCTTCCATTTCAGGTTTTACCCCAAGTGGCTCGCCATTAGGTACTTCTAATGCTACAGGGTTTTCTTTTGGTTTCAGGGGTGGTTTCGGTGTTGGTGCTGATATTTGGAAAATAAGTAAAACCGTGGGTGGTTCTTATAACTACAGCAGCAACAGCCAAACTTCAAAAATTGTATTCATGGATGTAAACGGTGATGGCCTGCCTGATAAGCTTGTGGATAGCGGTTCAGGCCTATTTTACCGTCCGAACACCGGTACAGGTTTTGGTGATAAAGTAAACATAACAGGGATATCAGAATTTAGTAAAACCAAGTCCAGAACCCAAGGTGGCGGGTTCGACGCAACTTTCGGTCCTATATCGGCTGGTAAAAGCTGGAATAAGACCAAATCGGAAACCGATAGCTATTTCACAGATTTCAATGGCGATGGTCTTATTGATATGGTTACAGGAGGCCGTGTTAAGTTTAATGTGGGAGGTTATACTTTTGCGACAAGTGCCGATCCCACACCAAATCCTATTATATCCGGAAGTCTTTCATCAGCGGTATTACAGGAACTAAAACTAGAAACACTAGATGAGCTTAGAGAGCAAAACCCTCAATTTGATCATGTAAGTGTATGGGAAGCACCTTATACTGGAGATGTTTATACCTACGGTACAGCTACCCTTGTTAATAAAAACAACGATGCTCAAAACCACACCAATACTTTTAGGCTCACTATATCCAAAGCAACTGCCGGGCAGGTAACAAATGGCGCACAGCCCATTATTACTTATAACCTTAGCAATGCCGGGCAGAGTGTAAGCACCATTAACAATAACACTTCAATTTCTGTAAATAAAGGGGATAAACTAATGTTCCGCATTCATAACCTTCAATATGGATACGGGGGCAATATTAGTTGGGATCCGGGGGTTTACTATAAATCGGTACCATCACCCTCAAGCACAAGTGTTATTGACCAAACAATGGGGCCGTACAATGATGAGAACAATAAGTTTGTAAATTATTTTAATGCCAAGACAGAATTCATGTTGAACAATGACGAGGCGACATCTTTAAAGGACAATACATCCAGCCTGACACTAAACTTCAATATGCAGGCCTATGGTGCCTATGCTTTTTCAGATGATATACGTTTTACGTTTAAAATCTATAGTGTAAATCAAACTACAGGCGATTTAGTTCCCTTCCCTTCAGGAAGTACCGGCTGGTATGCGGATTATAATCATATTACCGGTGCTTTTACCAAAAACTTCTCGGCAGGGCTCAATTCTGCATTTTCCATATCGGGACTTTCTGCTTCAACAAAATATGCAGTTGTTGCCTACGTGGAAAGCAATTCAAATATACGTTGGGAAGATATACGATGGAAACCCATACTTATGGGTAATGGGGTTGATACCTACTATCCTTCTGTAAACTATTATAATTTTGATGAAAACGTAAACCAGACCAGGTACTGGTTTGCAGCTTCACAATTACCTGAACCGGTAATCAGTACAACAGTTCCAAGTGACGCCAACACTAATTTTATAGTAATAGACCATAACCTTTTCAGCCAGGGTAACTATTCTTCGTTACTTACTGATGTCAATTCCCCCGCCTTAAAAATAAACTGGGTAGTTAAAGAAAAAGTAGGTACGGCATTAAGCAAGGTACTGCACAAGGCGGTTATATATGTACGGAAAGACAGCAGTGGGGCAATAAAATTTAAAACCGGCCCTTTATCTACATCGCCGAATATTAATATGACCACAGATACCAACTACCTCAGGCTAATACTTTCAAAACAAAAGGTAAAGGACATGAGGCAAGCAGGAAGTTATATCTATACTGCTTTTTATGTAAATAATGTTGAAGTTGCCAATGATGCCGACATCAATGTTAACCTTGCATCGGGACAGACAGGATATACTTATCAGGCAATAAATTTAGATCGTCCGTTCTTCAGCAGGAAGCTTGGCGTATTCGGTAGTAATTATAAAGGCTGGAACCAGTTTCTTTATAACGGCGGTGTAAGGCTACAACACGATGCCAATGGGGATGTGCTGCCTAACACAACAGTTACAGACTATGGTACTTCAGTTATAGACATGTCCATCTTTGATTTTGAAGGTCAATCCCAACAATACGAACAATACGATGAAAATACGCCACCGGAAGACCTTCCGTCTAATGATTCCGCACCACGTTATGCAAAGTATAATTGTAACAATAATACCGATACTTACTTAAATTCATCGATTATTGGAAGTGCTTACACTAAAAATACTAGTGCCCAGCAGATGACTACTATCGGCCGATTTGGCGAGGGAAGCCTTTATGATGTTTATGTAGACCCGAGCTCTATCCTTTTGGGAGGAAGTAGTGTGTTTTCAGGATTAAAACAGCGTTCGGAATCTAAAGGCTCTTCAATATCAGGAGGCGCTTCGTATGCAAGTGGTACACGTAGCGAGGCGAGCTCGACGGTACTTAACCAATATATTGACCTTAATGGAGACCGTTACCCGGATTTCGTAACCGGAGGTTTAATCCAATATACTAACATGTTAGGCGGCTTATCCCCTACATCGTATACCAACGATTTTAAATCCGGTGATGAGAGTACAGACTGGACGGTAGGCGCTAGTATACCTACCAATGCACCTAGCTCTACAGCTGCAACAAACGGTAAGGCCACCGGTAATAAAACAAATACTAACATCAGTGCTGGTATAAATGGTAGTAACGGAGAGTCATTTAACTCAAGTCAATGGGTTGATGTCAATGGAGACGGCCTTACTGATAAAGTAAGGTTACAGGGCAATACAGTATTAGCATGGCTAAATACAGGTTATGGCTTTACAGACCAAATCACTTGGTTTTCAGGAGATACACAATATAAGAGCAGTACACGTAGCAATGCAAGTGTAGGTGCTACATTTGGGTTCTCCAAGGATTTTGCTCTAGGGATTGGTGCTGCAACCAGCACAGCGAATATGCAGACTATGTTTGCGGACATAAATGGTGACGGCCTCCCTGAACTTGTTGTAAACGATAACGGAACTTATAAATACCACCTCAATAGTGGGGATCGTTTTGAAACTACCACGGTAACTTTTTTCAATGGTTCCATTGATACGGATGTTTCTACATCTGCTAACATATTTGGTACATTTACCTTTGGATTTCCAATTCCACTATTATTCATAACCCTTAAAGCTACATTTACCCCTTCGGCAGGTGTAAATAGCACTCTAAGCCAAAAAACAGCTACTATACAGGATATTAATGGTGATGGTTTTATTGATGTGGTTGCTAAGGCTTCAACGTCAAATAATAGTAGTATAACATCGTACCTGAGCCAGATCAATAAAACATACCTTCTGAAGAAAGTAAATACAGCGCTGGGTGGTAGCTGGACACTAGAGTATGAACGTAACGGAAATACCTACGACCTGCCACAAAACAAATGGGTTTTAAGCAATGTTACAACTCATGACGGGTTTACCGGGGATACTGCATTCGGGCCCGATATTACTAAAACTTCTTTTACATATTCTAATCCAAAATACGACAGAAGGTAACGGGAGTTTTTGGGCTTTGGGACAGTAACAACAAAGCAATTGGATCCAGCCAGCCAAACTGTTTTCCGTTCAGTAGTTAATTATTATCATAATGAAAATATCTATCTGAGTGGTCTTACTAAAGAGATAGCTACATATAACAGTACAAACCAGTTACTGTCAACGCAAAGTACACTTTACAATATCCTTAATCCTGATAATCCACAAGTTAACCTTACAGCGGAAACTAATAATTATATGCAGTCGGGGCTACAGACATCTTTATTAGACAAGTCAAGGCTTTTCGTAGCTATGGTAAGATCTACTAGCCGTACGTATGAGGCGGGACAGGCATTGGTAACTGTGAAAACTATAGCCGGTTATGACAATAACGGTAACATTACATCTTTTATTGATGGTGGTAGCGGAAGTGAAGACACCTATAAAGCTGTTATCGAATATCAGCCAGCTTCTTCGTTTGTACAAACGTCAATGACAGGATTCCCTAAAAAAATATCAATTTACCAAAACAGTAGTAACCAGCTTATGCGCCAGCGTAGTGCTTCCTATAATACTCAGGGCAGCATGACTCAAATTATTACCAAGCTAAATGAAACTGAGGACAATACGGTAACTTTGGCATATGACAGTTACGGTAATTTGAGTACTATCACCGAAAACGACAATAAAAACAGTGCCAACACAACAAGCTATGTAAAGAACATCACCTATGATACAACCATAAATACATATCCTACAGGGATAAGCAATTCCTTTAACGAAACTTCTTCTACTACCTATAACTATTTATTTGGTATACCCGTATATACTACTGATAAGAATGCACAATCAATGCGTACACGGATTGACGACCGTGGGCGAATAGTTGAAGTTACCGGGCCAAATGAGCTCGCATTAGAAACGTCATCCAACAAAGCATGGACCATACGCATGCAGTATAAGGGTGAACAGGCCTTGGCTAATAACCTCGATTCAGCTATATACATGGTTGACGCAAGCGGCCAATTTGCAGCGGTAAATCCCGGCATTGCGAACCCCACTAACGCGCAACACTACGCTGTTACCAGGCATTTCGACCCGGAGTACCTTACAACAGGTACAACAACAACCAATGAAATGGTTACCATAAGCGTAGCCGATGGTTTTGGGCGTGCAGTGCAGGTAAAGAAAACGCACAAATCAGGTAACGACCTAAAATGGCTGGTAAGTGGTTTTGAGCAAAAAGATGCCTATGGGCGCACGCTAAAAACCTATTTGCCTGCTGTTCAAACGCCCTACCCTGCTACTTTAGGAACTTACTCTGCTGCAGATACGGCATATTTTTCAGTGGCTCCATCTTCTTTGCAGCCTCCTGTTGAAATGACATACGACGCTAAAGACCGTGCCATTACTGTAAAGCAACCCGGTGAGTCGCAGGCCGCGCAAATCAACTTTAGCATTGAAAACGGAATGCTGGTACAAAAACTTACGAATGAGTTAAACCAAACCATGCAAACCTATACAGACAATCGTGGGCGCCAACGCAAAACAGTTCAGAACGGCGAACTTACGACAACATTTGAATACAACGCTATTAACGAGCTTACCAAAGTAGTAGATAACCAGGGGGCTATAACGGCATACCTCTACGATTTGGCCGGTAGAAAAACAGAAATGCAACACCCTGACCGGGGTATCGTTCTGATGAAGTATGATAAAGCAGGGCGTATGGTACAGCAGAGCAATTCTAACCTTCAGCTTAATGGGGGGCTTATGATTAATTACCTGTACGATTACAACAGGCTTACTAATATTAATTACCCGTCAAACCCTGAAAATAACGTGAAATACACATACGGAGCGGTGGGCGATCAGATGGCGGTAACCGAAAAAGCCATTGGCAGGCTACTGTATCAGGAAGATGCTACAGGGGTTCAGGTATTTGGTTACGGACGTATGGGTGAAGTAACCAAAAACCTAAGGTCTGTAGCCGTAGCAGGGTACCAATCATATTGGTTCTATACCACATGGAAATACGACTCGTGGAACAGGGTGCAGGAAATAACCTACCCTGACCAGGAAAAGGTAAGCTATAACTATAACAAGGCTGGTGCCCTTCAATCTGTTAGTAGCCAGATTCCTGGGCTCAGCGGAGTTCAGGATGTGGTATCATCTATAACTTATAACGACTTTGGGGAGCGCACTTCCTTAACTAACGGAAATGGTGTGGTAACTAATTATACCTACGATACCCGTAGAAGGCTTAAATCCATAGCGCATGCCTTCACCGGAATGAACATCAGCAAAAAGTACGGTTATGATGTGTTGTCAAACATTAAAAATATAGGTACAGAACACCCGCAGGCTAGCCTGCCCAATCCGGGGGAAATCGGGGGACCGGTAGTACACTATTACGATTATGACAATTACAACAGGCTCGTTCATGCCGAAGGGCGCTATACCGGCCCTTCTGATGCCGGTACACCTTACCTGCAGCAGGATTACAGCCTAAATATGGAGTATAACCTGGATCATACCATAAAAAGGAAAACCCAGGTACATACCCAAACAATTACCGACTCTTATGGAGAAGGAGTCGGCGGCGAACCTATTATGAAAACCAATTATGATTTACAATACAGCGATTACGCTACTGGCGCATTTGTTGCAGGGCCAAACAGCTACGGCTATCAGCAGCCCCACGCTGTAAGAACGATTACCGAATCTCCTGCGGGAGTGGAAAGGCTTGCAGCCGATGACCCCCAGATAAGGCACAAGCAAATACTGTATGATGCAAACGGCAACCAAAAAGAAATAAAGGAAAAGGTAGGTGAACTGGAAATAAGCCTGCGTAAAAACCAATGGGATGAAGAGAACAGGCTTATAGGCGTAGACCTGAAACCGGACCAAAGAGCTATACACCCTATTGCAGTTTACACCTACAATGCCGGAGGCGAACGTACCATAAGGTACAATATGGACCGTATGGATGCTAACTCTAATGCTAACCGTGTAGGCCAGGACAACAGGGATAATATTATGATATATCCTAACGGATTGATTATGGCGAAGGTAAAACGTTTTAAAGAGAAAGACATTGTATACCGTCTTACCTACACCAAGCATTATTACATAGGTACAGAGCGGGTAAGTGCCAAAACCGGAACGGTAGTAGAACTGGGATTATACCCTGCAACACGCCTATCAGCAGAACTACCGCAAATGAATACCACTACTATACGCAACAACAGTACCGCAGTAGTAACAAAAGCGGCAGCACTGGTTACAAAAACCTATAATTATTTTGTGCAGCAGCCTCCGATAATGAACCCGCAGACTGAGGGGCAACAAAATAACTACACCCACGACAGCAGTAAACTGAACGTGTACTACTTCCACCCCGATCATTTGGGCAGCAGCAGTTACATAACCAACGAAACCGGGAGGGTAAGCCAGCATATGGAATACATGCCGTTTGGGGAGACACTCGTAGATGAGCATATTAACTCTTTTAACTCACCGTTTAAGTTTAACGGAAAAGAATATGATGAGGAGACAGGAAATTATTACTACGGTGCACGCTATTATGACCCAAAATTGAGTATTTTTATATCGGTGGATAAATTAGCGGAGAAAGGCCCGGGAATATCATCATATGCCTATTGTTTCAATAATCCTGTCAAGCTCACGGATCCTGATGGTAATTGGCCTGATCCTCCATTTGGAGGAATGCTTACACTTGGGGTTAGTTATGGTAGTGGTGGATTAGCTTTTAATCTAACCGGAGCATTAGGGGTACAACATAGAACCCCAAGTTTTCAGTCTCAGGCATTTCTTACAGGCAGTGTATATTATGGAGGTAACCAACTTGGAACTTCTTCTATGACACGAGGTTTACAATATGATATAACTCTTACAGGAATGTTAACATCAGGTAAAGGTACCGGTCAAGCACACAAAATGTATTCTATAAATTATAATACTGCCTCACCTTTCGCTAACGATTTTGAATATTCCACTACATATGGTCAGTCTCTAAATTATAATTCAGCAGTTAACAAAAATTGGGATTCAAATTATGGACACAGGATACAGAGGTCAGGTATTGTAGGTCTTAAATTCGCTAATTTCTCACTGCAAACTAATAATGACACTAAAACACCTCCTTTCTTTGCAGATGGAGGTGATCGAGCCCATACTGGTGGTGGTGTGTTAAATTTTGGTGGTGTAGAAATAGGTTATCAGAATTTTACAGGGGCATATAGTAGAACGCAAGAGCCTGAAAATGGAGGATCCGTTGCTTTTGGAAGTCTATATGATCAGAATGATTACCAGAAATCACTAAATCAGTCATTTTATTTTGTAAGATCTAATGGATTGAGTATTGAAGGTGGTCCTAATAATGGAGGAATACAAAATCTTATCCATAGCGGGACCGGTACTGGACAATTTGATTATCCTGGGAATTTTAGAGTCAATGTGGGAGTTTCAGCAGAAATACAAGGATATAATTAATTATGAAAAATAAATTTATCATTATCGTTATTTTTATTATAGTAACTGGATGCTCAGCATATAATTGGCAGTCATATGCTGTCAAAGAACCTAATGGAAGATTATATTTAAAGCAGATGAAGTTTAAAGAATCATTTGAAACTGATATGGGCGATTGTATCGATGAAGGCGTGATATACATCTTAGAACAAGAGCCCGGAAAAAATGTACCAAGATATATAATTTTAAGATTTTTTGACACAGGGCAATGGATTAGATTTACTTCTAATGAATATCCCACCTCGGATTTAATTAATGATATGACAATGGGGAAGTTTATTGGCTATAATAATTGTAAACAAGACATATTATTACCCGAAGAACCCAATTTTAATTTCAGTAATAGTGGCGTTAGAAATATACATAATTTTAAGATTTATGATTCATATATTGAGCAACTAAATAGCCCTTTTAAAAGTAAACCTATTTATAAAAAATGTAAAATCGATGGAATGCAACCGATTAGTCCAGATTGGTAATTAAACAGGTTAATTTACCATCTTTAGACAAATTAATTACGTTGACCGATAATGTTTCAAATGCGTTGATTTAATTTTTCAGTGAAGTAAAAGACTAAAAATCAGCAACTATTTTAAAATATGATAATAAAAAGTAAAGCAACCTCAATGGTTGCTTTACTAGTTTTATGCCCAAATGGAGCATCAAATGAGCGTAAATACAATCTCGTATCAAATGTATTGATGGTATTAATAGCGTAGTAAAATATGGAAAATCAAAGCTGGGCAAACAAAGATACAAGTGTTTAAAATGTAATAAAACAAGAGTAGAGAATTATACATATAGCGCTTACAATAATAATATTAATAGACAAATAATATTACTTACAAAGGAAGGTTTAGGTATTAGAAGTACGGCTAGGGTCTTAAAAATTTCTACCACAACACTGCTTAAAAGGATTTTGCTAATTGCCAGAGAAATAAAACAACCTGCAATGAATTTCGGCAAGATTTATGAAGTTGATGAAATGAGAACTTTTGTAAAGCGTAAAGACAAACTTATTTGGATTGTTTATGCTCTGGAAAGAGCTACTAAAAAAGTAGTAAGCTTTAATGTTGGCCGAAGGACAAATAATACTTTAAGCAAAGTGATAGACTCGGTAGTGTTGTCTAATCCATTAGTAATCTACACTGACAAGCTTAAACACTATAAATACTTAATTGACCAAACAATTCACAAAACCAACAGATTTGGAACTAACCATATTGAGCGAAAAAACCTAACTCTTAGGACTCATTTAAAGAGATTAAACCGTCGTACTATTTGTTACTCAAAGCGCATAATGATCTTGTCAGCTATTTTAAGTATTTATTTTTGGGTCTAGCTTGTAAACTATACCGAAGTTAATTTATTCAAGTCTACCTTGAAATGGTTCGAAAAATGGTTCGAAAATTGTTCCGTAAGGACCACAGAAAGACAAACAAAGCCATTGGAAGACAATGGCTTTGTTGTTTAAAATGTTTTCATAAATCCTATTCCAGCATTTTTGCCATCGTAAAAAGGCATAATAAACGATGTAGGATGTGTTTCTTCTTTCTTACCAAATAACGTTTTACTGATAAAAGGGTTTACCCAATAGGCAATCTTAGTACTTAATATACCAATACCTGCTCCGGCTGCTACATCGGTAAGCCAGTGGCGGTTATTATATATCCTGAATATACCTGTACCGGTAGCAACAGCATATCCCGCAATACCATACCAAACTGATTTATCTTTATATTCCTGCCATAAAAACTCTGCACCTGCAAAGGCGGTTGCAGTATGCCCGGATGGGAAAGAATTCTTAGATGTACCATCCGGGCGTTCTATATGCGATACTGATTTTAAAGCAAAAACAGTACTGCTCATAATAACATAAGAGGTTGCCAGTATAACGCCCCTGTCGCGAAGGCTGTGTTTTGCCTTTACCCCAAAAGCATCGAGCGCGAAGACAGATACAGCTGGTGCCCACTGACTAAAATCGTCTACAGATGTTTTTTGGTCAATGTCTTCTTTTACCTCTTGCCTGATTTGTGTGTTAAAACTTTTCAGCTGGTCGCTTTCTATACCTATAATTCCATAGCCTATAAGTATAGAGGGTATAATGAGCTGTTTATAATTAAACCAGAGTTTTTGTATGGTATCAACTTTTAAGCTGTCCTGTACAGTATAAGTTTTTACGGTATCGGCCTGTGCACTGCAAAGTTGAAAGGTTAACAGGTAGGCAAATAAAATTACGGCGTGTCTCATCGTAAGGGATTTAAAGAGTTAGCGTAATTTTATTTCATAATGTGGCCTTATTTTTTAGCTAAAGTCTGTACTGATTTTGAATTTTTCCTGAACGCGAAATTATTTCAAAAGCTTATGGTTAAACAGATAGTCAGCTGTTTGATACCAGGCAATGGTTTCTTCTAAAAATGATTGTTCCATAGGTATTGACTTCAGGCTGTTATCGTGTTTGTTCCATGAATAAAAAGCCTGTTTGCGTTGGTCAGACAAAATCATTAATTTATCCTGTTTCATTAATGTAAGTTTACGGTAGGTACCCATGAGCGAACGTTCCTCGAATTCATTTCTAAGTACATTTCTTCCAAAGAAGTCGGAATCATAATTCCAGTGCAGTAAGCCAAAAAGCGTAGGGAATAAATCTATCTGTGAGCAAAGCTTACTAACTTTTTGGGTTTCACTATCGGGCAGGTTTACAATAAAGGCCGGTATATGGTAGTTAGCTACATCAATTTCATCTTTGCCTGCACTGCTCGCGCAATGGTCGGCCACTATTACAAAGACGGTATTTTTAAACCAGTGTTTTGTTTTGGCATTGCTAAAAAATTCACGCAATGCAAAATCAGTATATTTAACCGCGCCCGAACGCCCTGTGCCCGATGGAATATCAATTTTTCCTGTCGGATAAGTATAGGGCCTGTGGTTAGAGGTGGTCATTACAAAATTGAAAAACGGCTGCCCCGTAGCGTATTGTTTATCCGCTACTTTAAGCATTTTGTTTAAAATGTCTTCATCGCAAATGCCCCAGGCGTTTTCAAAAGTTATCTCGTTGTCTTCAATGTGATTGCGTACTGCCTGAATTTTATCGCTTAATACACTTCCGTGCCCACGGTCGTAAATAGTAAAACCGTTGCCGCCAAAATAAGCGTTCATATTATCAAAGTAACCATCTCCTCCATAAAAAAAGTTGCTGTCATATCCTTTAGCTTTAAACACACTGTTTACAGTATACAAATTAGCATTATCAGGGCGTTTTACAATGCTTTGTCCCGGTGTAGGCGGAATGCAGAGTGTTACGGCTTCCATACCGCGAACGGTGCGCGTACCAGTGGCATACAGGTTATCAAAGAATACACTCTTTTGCGCCAGGCTGTCCAGAAACGGGGTGATGTTCTCAGTATTGCCAAACTCTTTCATAAAACTGCCGCTAAGGCTTTCGACCAATATAAATACAACGTTTTTCTTTTGCTCAGACCCAAGGCTATCGGTAATCTTACGGTGGATGGAATAATTTTCTTTGGTATAAAAAGCATTAGACCCGCCCAGTTTTTTGCGTACCAATGCAAATGCTTTGTTGTTATTTATGGTAGTATAAAACTCATCATACTTCATTTGGTTATTACGGAAGGCCGCAAAAAATGAATAGATGCCGCTTTTGGATATTTCAGAATTGTAGCGGTTACTGCTCCATTCGGCCATACTGTTGTTTATAAAAAAACCAAAAATGAGACCTGTAATCACAGTTAATACTAAAGCATACAGGCGTTGCTTTAAAGATGCCTTTGTTGTAAAAGAAGCTGTAAAAGCACCTGTTTTATAAAACACAAACAATATGCCTCCACTAATGCAAAGAACTCCGCCTATAAGTAGCGGTAATGGGTAGGATTGGTTAATGTTCGCGACCACCTCGTGGGTATAAATCAGGTAATCTACCGCTATAAAGTTAAATCGGGTTTTAAACTCATCCCAAAATGTAATTTCGGCAAAAAAGGTAAATACTATAGTGATGATATTAAGGGCGGTAAAGAACCATACTAACCCTTTGTCTATCCAAGACCCTATAAAACGATTAGGCATTAGTACATAGTATATAACTGAGGGTACACACACAAAGGATACGGTGCCTACATCGAAAAGCAAACCGGTAAACAATGTTTGTAATACATGCAGTATATTCCATGAAACCTCATCATATTGCCAGATGAAGAAGCAAGCCCTCAACAACTGGCAAACGATAAGGAACCAACCAACAAAGTGCACTAAAACCGAAAACCTTCCTGATTTATTTAATTTCTGAAACATTGCATACTAAATTTATGATGCAAGTTTCCAACCCAATTCTGAATTAAATTAGAATTTCTAATATTGAAGTGTTTAGTTTACTAAAATTTATAGCTGTAGCCAAAACGCACTACCTGCGTTTCATAATAATCTTTACTTGTGTAGCTAAAACCATTGCCCTGAACCTCTTTGCGAATAACAAGCGTATTAAACAAATCAGTAGCGTTAAAAAATATTTCCCCTTTACCCTTTTGTATTATTTTCTTAAGGCCAATATCGGTAGAAAAGCGCCCAAGGGTTTTTCCCTGCGGAATAATATCGGGTGCAAGCCATGCAACCATCAACTGCCCGGTAAGTGTAGAAGAAAAAGTAAACGTATTGTTCCACTTAACATTACCCGATGTTATTTGCTGTTTTGTAGCAAAATAAGATGTAGGTTCAGGATAGAGTATCTCCACACTAAAAGCATCAATGGTGTTGCGGTATACTGTTGCGTTTAGGTTAAAAGAATACCATGAGGCAGGTTTGTGGGTGAACATGGCTTCAGAACCCGTCATATAGCTTTTCCCGGCATTTTCAAAAACATTATAAATAAGTGCACTGCCCGGCGTGGTTGTAGCAATACGTGTAATGGTTCCCTGCACCAGTTTGTAGTATGCCGAGGCAAAGAAATATCCTTTTTCAAAATTAGCTTTGTAACCCAATTCGGCAGTATTGGTAAATTGAGGGCGCAGGCCAGGTTTGCCCACTTTTATAATCTCGGCATCATCATACTTAGGAAATATACGAATGTCTACCTCATTCGGTCGGTCTACCCTGCGGTTATAAAATAATGACAGCTTGTGGCTATCGTTTAATTTATAAGCGAAGCGCAGTGATGGAAATGGCTCCAGATAATGATATCCGTCTGTGCTGTAAACAGGGTGGTTAGGGTTCACTTCATATTCAAGATCAAGATATTCAACACGTACACCCGCTTCGGCTTCAATGCGGTTAGTTTCATAAATATAATTGCCATAGACAGCTGGTATCGATTCTTCATATGTTGCCTTTCCCCCTGCATTGGCATCGATTACGGAGTTTTGACCGGGAAAAAATTGCATATTGGTAGGTATTACACGGTTGCGAAACTTGAACCCGGTTTCAAATCTGCCCGAAGCTAAGGGCTTTATATAATCAATATTGACGTCAAGCACCTTTTCGTCTGACAGTAGCTTAAATGCATCTCTTCCTGCAGATGTGGGCAATATATTGTCGAAAAAATATTTTTCATCTTCCCTGTGAAACGTATAATTAATACCTGTATTGAGCACATGCCCCGCTTCTTTAAATTTATGTTGGTAGGAAGCTGAGGCCATTATTGTAGTTTTTAGCTCATCTTCAAGAAATTGCCATAACCGCAGACGCTCGGAATAATCTGCATTAAAAAATGGTTCATCGCCATTGTCAATAATCTTTTCGCTACCAAAAAGTGCCGAAAAAGCCAGAGTGTTGTTGTCATTATAATTCCAGTCTATACCTGTTTTCAGGTTGGTAAAATGCGTGTTGCGGTTGCGCTTTGTTTGCTGGTTTATTATCGTACCATCATCATAAGTACGGGTAACAAACTCATTTTTATTCAGCGTTTCGGTATACAGGTAATCACCCTGAAAGTAAATGTTGACTTTTTCTTTACGATAGTTAAGCGACAGTGACGGGTTTATTTTTGGAGTGATCTGGTATTGCGGACGAATAGTTGGCAGGTTTGCCTTGCGCTGCCACAACGCCCCATAGCCCGATATTAATCCCACTTTGCCGTTAAGGCCTTCCTCTTCATTCTTTTTAAGGATGACGTTTATAATACCAGCATTACCATTGGCATCATATTTTGAAGAAGGGTTGTTGATAATCTCAATTTTTTCTATAGCTGATGCCGGCAGATTGTCCAGTCCTGACTGTCCGTTAAACCCTGTTAATGCAGTTTGCTTTCCATCTATAAGCACCATTATCTTATCGTTGCCACGAAGTTGTACTTTACCATCCTGGGTGGTAACGCCCGGCAGGTTTTGCATGGCCTGCAATACCGAGCCTCCGCTTTGTGCAATATTATCGGCAAGGGTAAATGTTTTCTTATCCAGTTTATTGCCTACTTCATCCTGCCGGGAGGTTATAACTACTTCGTCAAGCTGTTGAGTATCTGTTGTAAGCTGTAGTTTACCTATATTAAGAAATTCCGAAAGCGAACCCACAAACAGCTCTTTTGTAAATGTTTTATAACCCATAAAACTTATTTCGAGCATATAGTTGCCGGGCGGTATAGGAGACAGGGTAAAGCTTCCTTGTTCGTTAGTAATAGCAGTTGTTATAACTGTATTGGTTTTCGATTTTATAACGGCATTGGCATAACCTACAGGTATTAAGCTATTTGTTTCAGTTACTGTGACGGAAATAGTTAACGAATTTACCTGTGCTGATGCATTTTGGCAAAAAAACCAAATAAATAATATTGTAAAATAGGTAATTAAGCTTTTTTTCATGATCGGACTTCGTTTTTTGATATGGCGAAGTTGCGAATTGATTTAGAAGCAAATCTGAATTAAGGGAATCTTACTGTAAAATTGTGCATATTTTGAGTAAAGCTATAGTCTATTTCCCATCCGTTTAGTTCTACAATTTTTTTGATGATGGCAAGGCCAAGCCCGTTGCCCTGTGCTGATGGATCTGTTTTAGAAAAGCGGTTAAATAACTTATCTGTATTTAAGGCAGTTGCAGTTCCTGTATTAGAAAAAAACAATTTGTTCGTAGCTGTCCTGATAATTATTTTACCATCCTGAATATTATGTCTTATAGCATTGAGGAACAGGTTGTTTATTAATATTTCAGACAAGGCTGGGTTTGTATTTATTTTTAAAATAATACTTGTGTCCAGTTCAAAAGAAATATTTTTTGGCGCGCCCTGTTCCTTAAAGAAATCAAGATGTTTTTCAATACTATCATTTATTATTACCAGTTGCTTATCCAGATAGGTGTCATTATCAATTTTAGAGAGTAGCAAGAGATTTTTATTGAGCCTGTTAAGCCTTGAAATATCATCATTAAGCAAATCTATAAGTTCAGACTGTTCCCGAGAAAGCCCTTCATATTGAGCCAATGTATCTACCTTAGTTTGAAAAAGGGCTAAAGGGGTTTGCAGTTCGTGTGCTGCATTTTCTACAAATTCACGCTGACTTTTGTAAATAGCGGTATTTTTTTCGACCAGTTTCTCAATGCTTTTGTTCAGGGAGTCAAATTCGTCAATATCGGTCGGTGCAAATTGTGGCTGGCGGTTTTTGTCAATTTCAAAATCCTGTATTTTGCGCAGGGTATCATAAAAAGGTTGCCATATTTTACTGGCAGAAGCACGTGATATATAAATAATTCCTGCGAGAAGTATTGCAATAATAATCAGAAACATGGCTGCAATGCTCACTACCATGCCCTCCATCACCACAAGGTTATTTTTTTCTATATAAGTGTATCGCTGCCCGTTAATGGTTACAGGTCCCCATAATACACGATAAGGCTCCATCTCTTTAGAAACGGGGTCGAACTCCATAGTACCAAAAATAGAATCTCTTATAATACCCTTATCTCCAACAATTTCTACATTGCGGTTGTATTTGTTCCAGTTAGCAATGTCTGCCTGGCTCAGGTTATTGTCATTCTGTTCAAAGGCACCTTTATGAAAAAGCAGAACCTCATCTGTTTCATATATATACAACCATTGGCAGATATAATAAAATACGGGCGCCGATGCCATTAAAATAATTATGGCATAGAGCAGAAAACTGCGTGTGGTTTTGTTTAATAGCTTTGTTTTACTCATCCTGCCATTTGTACCCCAAACCGTAAACGGTTTTTATATAATCTCCGGTTCCTGCTGAGGTAAGTTTCTTTTTAAGGTTTTTTATATGAGCATATACAAAATCATGATTATCGAGCATATCGGCCATATCTCCGCTCAAATGTTCGGCGATAGCGCTTTTACTCAGTACCTTGTTTTGATTGCCTATAAGATACAGCAGCAAATCTATTTCTTTTTTGGTTATGTCCAGCTTAATGTTATTTACCGTTACACTCTTACCAAGTAAATCGACCGAAATTTCGTTAAAAGTAATAATGTTACTGCCATTGAAGTTCTTACGGCGTATGAGTGCCTGCATACGAACCAACAGTTCAGACAAATGAAAAGGTTTGGTAAGGTAATCATCTGCTCCAAGATTAAAGCCTTCAATCCGTGTCTCAAGGTTTTCCTTAGCAGATATTATTATAACGCCTTCTGTTTTATTGAGCCGTTTTAGTTCTTTAAGTACCTCAAAGCCATCCCCGTCCGGTAGCATCAAATCCAGCAATATACAGTCGTACTCATACATACCTATCTTATCCAGCGCATCACGGGTTGTAGCTGCACTTTCGCACTGTACGCCATTGGGCTTAAAGTAATCTTTAATGCTTTGGCTTATTGCGGGTTCATCTTCTATTATCAGCACTTTCATACCTGCAATTTAATGAATAGATTTTGAAGAAAATTTGAATATTTTCAAGATTTATCTTTTTAAGGTTTGCCTGTATTGCTTCAACTTAATACCTTTGCATTGTGCGAAAAATATGTATCTACCTACTTGTCCTTGTACTTAACTTTAATAACTGCCTGTTTGAGCAGTTGTTTAAGATACCCGTACTTATTGAACATTATGTAGAACATCAGGACCGTAATGCCGATATTTCGTTTGCTGATTTCCTTACCATGCACTATTGGGGAAAAGATATTAACGATACTGATGACGAAAGAGACAGACAGCTTCCTTTTAAAAATATAGACCATCATGTATCACATTTTGTATTTATACCTAACCGTATGTATACCTCAAATGTCCGTATTGTGCCTGCTGCTTCGCATATACTAATCAACTACAAGAATAATCTTCGCCACAACCCACACTTAGGGTCATTGTTCAGGCCACTCATTGCATAATTCTTTTTACCGGTTTTAATCAATACCATACTGCACGCGTTGCAGTGTGATGTATTACATTTTTAATTCCAAAAAAGAAGATATGCTTAATAAAATAATTCAGTTTTCAGTAAAGAATAAACTGGCAATAGGCATTTTTACACTGCTGTGGATAGTTTATGGCGTGTATGAAGTAAGCCGCTTGCCCATTGATGCCGTGCCTGACATCACGAACAACCAGGTACAGATAATTACCACAGCACCATCGCTTGGCGCAGAAGATGTAGAGCGCCTTATAACCTTCCCTATAGAACAGGCTGTAAGTAATATTCCCCAACTTAAAGAAAGCCGCAGTATTTCGCGCTTTGGTCTATCGGTAGTATCAATAGTTTTTGATGATGATACCGATGTGTACTGGGCGCGCCAGCAAGTGGCCGAGCGCCTGCAAAAAGTAAACATTAATGAAAATGCCAACCTCCCCGAAATGGCTCCTGTAACCACAGGGCTTGGGGAAATTTACCAGTATGTACTAAAGCCACAACAGGGATATGAAAACGAATATTCTCTCGAAGAGCTGCGAACCATACAGGACTGGACAACTCGGCGCCAGCTTTTAGGAACACCTGGTATAGCCGATGTTTCTACCTTCGGTGGAAAACTCAAGCAGTATGAGGTAGCTGTAAATTCTGCAAAGCTTAAAGCACAGAACCTTACCATAAGTGATGTGTTTATCGCATTGAACCGAAGTAACCAAAACACAGGTGGGGCTTACATTGAAAAAGGCCCTACAGTATCCTACATACGTAGCGAAGGACTTGCAACAAGTATTGTAGATGTAGAAAACATCGTTATAAAAACCACACAGGCAGGTACCCCGGTTTTGGTGAAGAACATAGCAGAGGTGAAATTCTCGTCGGCAATACGCTACGGGGCTTTGACTACCGATGACATGGGCGAAGCCGTAGGCGGTATTGTAATGATGCTTAAGGGCGAGAACGCGAACAATGTTATAGGCAATGTAAAAACCAAAGTCGCTGAGATAGAGAAAATACTACCGAAAGGCTTAAAGATAGAACCGTTCCTTGACCGTACCAAAATGGTGGATAACGCCATAGGAACTGTAGAGCACAACTTGCTGGAAGGTGCCATCATCGTAGTATTGGTATTGGTTATGTTTCTGGGGAATTTCAGGGCTGGCTTTATAGTGGCATCGGTAATACCGCTGGCCATGCTGTTTGCCATTATCATGATGAACACCTTTGGCGTAAGCGGTAACCTTATGAGCCTTGGCGCACTTGACTTTGGTCTTATTGTAGACGGTGCGGTAATTATTGTGGAAGCCATTCTGCATCACCTGCATTCGTCCGAAAAATATAAAAGCATCAATACTATTTCGCAAGGAGAAATGGATGAGGAAGTTTCCGGTTCGGCCGCACGCATGATGAATGCGGCTGTTTTCGGGCAAATCATTATCCTGATTGTATACCTGCCCATACTATCGCTCTCGGGCATTGAAGGCAAAATGTTTAAGCCTATGGCACAAACGGTCGCATTTGCCATACTTGGAGCATTTATCCTTTCATTGACCTATGTACCTATGGTAAGCGCGTTGTTCATCAGTAAAAGTATAAGCCACAAGCCTAATATTTCCGACCGGGTTATGGCAAAGCTTGAAGGTTGGTATGAAAATATATTAAATAAGGCACTAAAAATCCGTAAAGTCCTTGTGGGTATTGCTGTTGCGCTTTTCGCTATCGCTGTATTTTTATTTATGCAAATGAGCGGTGAGTTTATCCCCCAGCTTGAAGAAGGTGATTTTGCTGTAGAAACCCGCCTTTTATTAGGTACAAACCTTACTACCACAGCAGGAACCATTACTAAAATATCGAAGGAACTGAAAAAAAAATATCCAGAGGTAAAGAAAGTAGTATCGCGCATTGGCAGTGCCGAAATCCCAACCGACCCGATGCCTATTGAGGGAGGCGATATGATTATTGTACTGAAAGACAAATCAGAATGGACAACTGCATCGTCGTTTCCTGAACTGGCAGAAAAGATGTCTAAAACAGTGCAGAGCGTTGCGCCGGGCGTGAGTACCGGTTTCCAATACCCGGTACAAATGCGTTTTAATGAACTGATGACCGGAGCCAAACAAGATGTGGTGTGTAAAATTTATGGTGAAGATCTTGATAAACTGGCGGAATATTCTGAAAAACTTGGAGCCATAAGCAGTACCGTTAAAGGTACAGCCGACCTGTATGTAGAAAAAGTTACCGGTATGCCACAGATTGTAATTGACTACAACTGGACAGAGATGGCAAAGTACGGCCTCTACGTCCAGGATATAAACCGTACGGTTAATGCTGCTTTTGCAGGAGCTGTGGCGGGTAATATTTATGAAGGAGAAAAGCGTTTTGACCTTGTGGTGCGTGTGGAAAACAATAGCAGGCAGGGCATTGATGATGTGCGTAACCTGCTTGTGGCCACACCATCGGGCGCACAAATACCGTTGTATCAGGTAGCTTCGGTTAAAGAAATTAAGGGGCCGAACCAAATACAACGCGAAGATGCCAAAAGGCGTATCATTGTTGGCTTTAACGTACGTGGGCGTGATGTGCAGAGCATTGTGAACGAGCTGCAGCAAAAGGTAAATGCCGAAATTAAATTCGACCCCGGGTATTATATTACTTATGGTGGCGCTTTTGAAAACCTGCAACAGGCTAAAAGCCGCCTGGGTATTGCGGTTCCTGCTGCCCTGCTTATGATATTCGCCTTGCTCTACTTTGCATTCAGGTCATTTAAAGAAGGTATAATTATTTTCACAGCCATACCATTATCAGCTATTGGTGGCGTGTTTGGGTTATTCCTGCGCGATATGCCGTTTAGCATCTCGGCCGGAGTCGGTTTTATCGCGCTCTTTGGTGTGGCAGTGCTTAACGGCATTGTACTTATATCTGAGTTTAACCGCATACAAAAAGATGGCGAACAAACCGACCCTTTACAGATTATCCTTACCGGTACTAAAAACAGGCTGCGCCCGGTACTGATGACTGCCGCCGTAGCATCGCTTGGATTTTTACCAATGGCATTGAGTAACGGTGCCGGTGCCGAGGTGCAACGTCCGCTGGCTACCGTAGTTATTGGCGGGCTGGTTACAGCGACATTGCTCACGCTGTTTGTACTGCCTGCTATTTACCTGATGACCTACAACATAAAACCCTGTAAGAGAAAAATGAAAAAGAATGATACTGGCACCATTGCTACTATGCTGTTGCTATTCTTCGCTATAAATACTACTTACGCCCAGCAACCGGGAAAAGTGTCGTTAGAGCAATCCATAGAAATTGCCCTGAAAAACAACAAACGTGTTAGCGCTGCAAAATACAACGAACAGTCTAAAGGTTTTTTGAGCAAGTCGGCTTATGATTTGCCTAAAACGGTGATTGATGCTGATTATGGGCAGTTTAACAGCCGTATGAACGACACCCGTTTTGGCATCGGTCAATCGTTTAATTTCCCAACAGTATACATAAGGCAAAAGAAAGCGCTTATGGCCGGAGCTGAGGCCGCTAAGGAACAAACCCAGCTCACGCAGCAGCAGATTAAGGCTAATGTACGCACGCTGTATTATGAAATGCAATGGCTGGATAGCAAGCGCGAATTGTTGAAATATGCTGACAGTATTTATCGCCTTATGGAGGAGAAATCACAACTGCGCTTTAAGGTTGGCGAAACCAATGTATTGGAAAAAAGCGCCTCGCAGTCGGCAAGGCAATATTATACCAACCAGCTGAATATGATACAGCAGGATGTTGATATTACACTCCGCTCGTTTAACGCTGTTTTGCAGGATAGCGTAAGCCATATTCCACAGGCTGACAATATAAAGATTGATTTCAGCCCACTTTCAGAAATGCAATCCGCTGATAATCTGCCTTTGTCAAAGCTATGGCAACACGAAACCGAAGCCACAAAATGGCGCTGGAAAACTGAGCGTGCCCGCTTGCTGCCCGATTTTAACCTGGGCTACAATAATCTGAGTATAACCGGTTTTCAGACTAATGCCGCTGGGCAGGATACTTATTACGGCACAAGAAATCGCTTCAGTTACATAACGGCAGGTATTAGTGTACCCTTGTTTTTCGGGAGCCATTCGGCAAAAAATAAAGCAGCCAAAGCCGAGTACCAAAATTACGAAGCGCAGGCAAAGGCTGTTAAAACAGAACTCTCGGCACAATTAGCCAATGCTGTTAAAGAAGTGGAGAAGTACAGTGCCAGCCTTAATTATTATGAAACCGAAGGGCTTGCCAATGCACAAACCATTATCAATGCGGCAAACGACCAGTTGAGCAATGGTGATATCGACTACCTGCAATGGGTAGTGGTGGTAAACCAGGCTATTATCATAAAAAATGAATACCTGGACACCGTGAACAATTACAACAAAGCAGTGATAGCACTACAAACCCTTACAAACCTGTAACAAATGAAAAAGTATATAATAGTAACCGCTGCGATACTCGCTTTGGTATCGTGTGGTAAAAAAGAAGAAACAGAAGTTAAAACCGAAACAACACAAACGGCATCTCCGGGTGTTGTAACCCTAACCCCTGAGCAGGCAAAGAATGCCGGAATAGTTGTTGGTTCACCCTAAGAAAAGGAATTGAGCGGTACCGTGCAATTACAGGGAGAGGTTACTTTACCCCCACAAAGCCTTGTAAATGTATCATTTCCATTGGGAGGATATATTAAAAAAACAAATGTATTACCGGGAATGCATGTTCAGAAAGGACAGGTTTTGGCTATAATTGAAGATATGCAGTACATTCAACTACAGCAAGACTATCTTACAGCTAAAGAGCTGTTTAATGTGGCAGAAATGGAGTACACGCGCCAAAAGGAACTGAATGCCAAAAAGGCCAGCAGCGATAAGCTTTTTGAGCAAATTAGTGCCGAGCGCGAAACCCAGCGAATTGCCACGGCTTCGTTAAAGCAAAAGCTTGATTTATTAGGCGTAAATGTGAGTAGGCTGACTTCAGCCAATATAAATAAATCAATAAGCATAGTATCTCCTGTAAGCGGGTTGGTTTCTAAGGTTAATATAAATGTGGGCAAATATGTAGCACCAACTGAAATGTTATTTGAACTCACCGATATGAGTGATGTGGTGCTGACTTTTAATGCTTTTGAAAAAGATGTACAGTACCTTAAAACCGGACAGGCACTCGATGTATACAGCAACGATAACCCAGAGAAGAAATACACCGCTAAAATTCAGTTTATAAACCAGAGCCTTAATGCCGACCGTGCCGCTGTTATTACTGCAAAGCTTGACCGCTATGATGCTGTATTCATCCCTGGATTATTTGTAAATGCCAATATTCATATTAAAAATAAAAAACAGTTAGCATTACCTGAAGCTGCTATTGTAGACTGGCAGGGCAAAAGCTATGTTTTTGAAGATAAAGGGAATGGCAATTACGCAATGACAGTTGTAAAAACTGGTATTGCGCAGGATGATTTTAAACAGTTTGAGTCGGAAACAATTACCACATCGTCTAAACTTGTAGTTAAGAATGCCTATTCATTGCTTATGAAAGCGATGAATAGTGGAGAAGAAAAATAAATATTAACAAATATGCATGCTGTAATTAAGATCTATTTCTGAGGAAATGATTGATTTTATAATGCTATCCTTCAAAACACTTAAATACCAAACCTCTGCTTTTTGCCGAGGTTTGTGTTTTAAAGCAAAATGGTTAAAAATTATTTGCTGGAGCAGTTACACCTGTTTCACATTTTTTATAATGCCTCATAATTTGTTATGCGTATAACAAATTTAAGTTTAGTTAACATACTAACCGTGTTTAAGAACTTTTGCTTCAAATAGAGTTAATATTGAAAAAATATAGCGATACTACTTTTGCGGCAATTAACAACTAAACAAATAACATGATTAAAAAACTACTCATGCTGGTCGCATTATTTGTGGCCATAGGAAGTTACGCGCAGGGTAATGGTGTGATTTCCGGAAAAATTACTGACAAAGACAGTAATTTTTCATTGCCAGGTGCTACTGTGCGTTTTACAGACAGCAACCGCTACACCATTTCTAACCAGATAGGTGATTATGAATTTTTAAACATCCCGGCAGGTTCTTACACGGTTGAGGTGTTGTACATTGGTTATCAAACCATATCTCAGGAAGTAACAGTAGAATCAGGAAAAACAACTGTTTTAAACTTTGTTGTAGGCACAGATTCGGAAAATCTTAAAGAGGTAGTGGTTGTAGGTGACCGCCTTAAAGGCCAGGCACGTGCCCTAAACCAGCAGAAGAATAACAAGAACATTACTAACGTAATCTCAAGCGACCAGGTGGGCCGTTTTCCGGATGCTAATATAGGAGATGCACTTAAACGTGTGCCGGGCATTACCATGCAAAACGACCAGGGCGAAGCACGTAATATTATTATCCGCGGGCTTGCACCGGCACTAAATTCGGTAACCATTAACGGCGACCGTATCCCTTCTGCCGAAGGTGATAACCGTAATGTACAGATGGACCTTATACCGAGTGATATGATTGCCACTCTGGAGGTAAACAAAACCCTTACCCCGGATATGGATGGTGATGCAATAGGTGGTTCAGTAAACCTTATTACCCGTGCAGCGCCAAATGGTGAAAGGATTTCGGCTACCCTTGCAGGTGGTTATGCCCCTATAAGGGAAAACCCTATTTATACAGCAGGCCTTGTATACGGTAACCGCTTCCTTAACGGTAAGTTAGGTCTGGTAGTAAGTGGCTCTTACAATAATAACGATTTTGGTTCAGATAACGTAGAGGCCGTGTGGGTTAATGACGATGCCGGTAACACTTACGTAGAAGAAATGGACATCCGTAAGTATGATGTACAGCGTATACGCCGAAGTGCCGCTGTAGCATTTGACTATAAATTTAACGAGAACAACACCATTTATGCCAATGCCATGTATAACTGGAGGGACGACCGTGAAAACCGTTTCCGCACCACTTATGATGATATTGAGGCAAATTATGCTGCCGATGGCACTACTATCGAGAGCTTTACAGGGCGTGTAAAACGCGAAACAAAAGGCGGTGTAGATAACACCCGTAACAAAAGCCGCAGGCTGGAAGACCAGCGTGTACAAAACTATGCGCTGCGTGGTGAGCACCTGCTTACACCGGGCCTTGATATGGACTGGCAGATGAACTACTCTAAAGCCCGTGAGTTCCGTCCGGGTGAGAGGTATATAGAATTTGAGCAGGAAGGCCTTGCCTTTACACAAAATGTAACCGACCCTGAAAGGCCGTTTATAGGTACTACAGGAGAAGATGCTAACGCATTTGCACAATCTGCCCTTACCGAAAACAGGGATGATACTTCTGAAAGCGAGTTTGGTGCCAAGCTTAACTTCCGTTTTCCGCTATCGGTTATCGAAGGGCAAAAAGGCCGTATGAGGGTAGGTGGACGCTTGCGTATTAAAGATAAAGACCGTAACAATATTTTTTATTCTTATGAAAACATAGGCGATGCCCCTACACTGGCACAGGTACCTACCAGTTATTTTAACGGTAACGGATTTAATCCCGGAAGCCAGTATGTACCGGGGCTGTTTGCATCGGCTAACTACCTTGGTGGCCTTGCCCTGAACAATACATCGCTATTTACAAGCGAAGCTGACCCTTCTGAATATCTTGCCGTAAATTATAATGCTAAAGAAAACATTTATGCAGGTTATGTACGTTGGGACCAGGACCTGACTTCAAAATTATCTATGATTGTGGGTGTGCGTGTAGAAAACACTAATATAGACTACACCGGTAACAGGGTACTTGATGAAGAAGAACTTGAAGGTAAAATAACAAATACCAACTCATATACTAATGTATTGCCAAACCTTCAGTTTAAATACAACGCTACAGATGACCTTGTATTGAGGGCTGCCTTTACCACAGCACTTGCAAGGCCAGACTATTATGCATTGGCACCTTATGTAAACAACATTGCTGCCGATTCTGAAATTATAGCCGGTAACCCCGCGTTAAAAGCTACCTATGCTTATAATTATGATTTTATGGCAGAGAACTACTTTAAATCGGTAGGGCTTGTATCGGCAGGCGCATTCTATAAAAAGCTTAACGATTTTATCTATACTTATAATAATAACCAGTACAATACTACTGATTTTGCTGCTGACTTTCCAGGCCAGGCAAACCCTGTACCGGCTGGCGAGGAGTGGAACTTCATACAGTCCCGTAACGGCCAGAGTGTAGATGTATACGGTTTTGAAGTGGCTTTCCAGCGCCAGCTCGATTTTCTTCCGAGCTTCCTTAAGCATCTCGGTATCTATACTAACTATACATTTACAGAATCTAAGGCAAATGGCGTTACTAACGAAGATGGCGAAGAGCGTCAGGGTGTTAGTCTTCCCGGCACTGCGCCTCACATGTTTAATGGGTCACTTTTCTGGGATAACAACAAATTTTCTGCAAGGGTATCGGTTAACTATGCTTCAGATTACCTTGATGAACTAGGTTCAGATGCATTCCAGGACAGCTATTACGACAAACAGCTTTTTCTTGATGCCAATGCATCGTATAAAATAACTAAGAACCTGCGTGTATTTGCTGAGGCTAACAACCTTACAAACCAGCCGCTACGTTACTACCAGGGTATATCTTCAAGAACCAAACAAGTTGAATTCTATCAGGGCCGTTTTAACCTGGGGCTTAAATTTGACTTCTAGTATAAATCAGGACTATAACAGATAATGTAAATCCGGGCAGTGATTATAACTGTCCGGGTTTTATCAATTTAAGAAATTCCATGAAAAAAATACTTTTTACAATACACCTCAGCCTTGTAAGTTTCGGCCTTTGGAGCCAGGCATATTTAGAGGAAGCGAAATCAGGCTACCGCGAAGGTTTTATCCCGGAACTTAAATTACTGGATAAGAGCCTTAACTTTGTGTTGCTGTGCGATTTTGGCCGTTTTGGGCAATATTACCAAAAACCGGTTGCTGAACAAATGGGCAAGGCAGCTATGACTATAGAATCTGATTTTACCGTATGCGTAGGTGATAACTTTTATCCTAATGGCGTACAAAGTACACAGGATCATCAGTGGATATCCTCGTTCGAAAATATTTACACAAATATGAGCCTGCACAACCCCTGGTATGTGGCGCTTGGCAACCATGATTACCGTGGCAATATACAGGCGCAGCTTGACTATACTAAAATAAGCCGCAGGTGGCAAATGCCGGACCAATATTATAGCAAAACC
>JAAXJD010000225.1:0-6379 GCA_012270005.1 Flavobacterium sp.
TTTAAATGCCGAGATTTATCTCGATACCTACAACACCCGAAAAATTGTTTTTTATACTAACGAAAGCAATAACCTCGTAGCGGCTGTTAAGACGAAACCGGCTGAAACCAAATAATATGTACCTTAAAATACTAAAGAAAACCCTGCGATATAGCCTTGTTTTTATAGGCTTGCTTATTGCGGGGCTTTTTTTATGGCTGAATTTTGGTGTGTATACGTTTACTAATAGTGCCGAAAGAAACGCTATAATTACAGAGATAGAAAATGCTCCTGTGTTGCCAAAGCGGTTCCTGAAAATTTATACCAAGCTAAACAGAGAGGAAATGGATAGGAATGTTTATGCATGGTTTTTAAACTGGGCGAATGGGCATAACTATTCCCAGCCCCATATCGATGCTTCGGCAGAGTGGACGATGATCTACAGAATGGGACAAATGGAAAACATCGCTGCAATGGCTTTTTTTCTTAGTAAAAATGTCTCTAAAGAAGAGTGTGTACAATTTCAGTCAGCTCGTATAGATTTTAGCCATAACTGTATAGGGGTAGAGCAAGCTGCACGGTATTATTATAAAAAGCCGCTTTCTTCACTTAATGATGATGAACTGATAGGCATAATTGCTATGTATAAAAACCCATCGTTGTTTAATCCAATTGGCAATAAAAGGCGTTTTAAGGATAGGGTACAAACCTTTAAAGAAAAATTTAAAAAAACGGATTGATATTAATTTTCTTCAGTTAAGAGTGTTTCTGCTCTGTAGATTTCATCAATTGACTTACCATCGCTATTTTTCCATTCCGTCCAGCCATTCGCTCTACGTCCCAATACTGCGGCTGCAGCTGCACTCGGGGAACCAAAAACATAATCTTCATTAAATATGTAGGTATTTCCTTGTAAACTGATAATATTACTGTCAATCAACTTTTTCCTAATGCCTTCTATCCATGTGCCGGCCGTTTTTGTAAGTTCTGCATTGGCTTTTGAACCTTTAAAGACAACGAACCCTGAATCTGAAAGCTCCCCCTGTGCAATCGCTTCTTTACCCCTACAATACAAAACTTCTTTAGCTGTAGAAGTATTACTTCTTATCTCATCAAATATTGGAAACCCCAAAGTGGTAAGCAATACTTTAATGGTTTCAAAATTGTCTAAAAGGTCAGCTTCCATACTTTCTGAAATATGTTCCTTAGGCGGCGAAGTGAGATTTTCCAGATCGTAGCGGCCTGTTTCTTTGGCAGTTTTTACGCTTATATATTCCAAAAATTTTACATGAGATTTAGTGAATATATCTGATTTTGACGTTATAGCTACGGCATAATTCCAAAACTCTTTTTTACGGTTGTGGTCTTTCAGTCGAATGAAACAATCGTCTGTTTCTCCAACGTAAGCTATTGGCTTGGCTTTATCTTCATTAATGCCAAATAAGAAGTATACGCCATATTTATGAATTTCGGGTCTTGAACCGCATTCATTTAGCTTATTTCTTGGTATAAGCGTAGCCACTATCAGCCGATTTGTAAGGTCTGCAATCTTTATGCTACCGGGATTTCCGTCGGGTAAAAATATCTGTATGGTTTGTGGTCTGTTTGTCATAACGCTAAAAAATACTCACCAACTATAAAACAAAAACCGCAGCATTGCAGCTGCGGTCTTATATAGAAAAAGGTAAAAGAAACTATTCCACTTTTAGGCCTAAGCCCTCTATGTATCCCTTGTTTTGAGAACAATTTTTATAAACACAGTTTTCCAGGAAACCGTTTAGCGCTTGCTGTGCCTTGGCACGGTCTGGCATGGCATTACGTACCTTTTCGTAACTACCGCGGTCTGCTTCTGCAAACTTGGTAATCAGCGGGTAGTCTTCAGGCTGTTTAAAGTTCATAATACCACGGGTGTTGTCCATTTTTTTATACGGCCAGTACGCCCAGTGGATGTTGTTTTTGTTAAGCAGCGGCGTAAACTGCGCTATCCACTCATCGGTATTTTCGCCGGTTTCTCCTATGTACACCGGCACTTTATGCTTGTCGCGAAAATCCACATACTTTTGTATGGCTTCCTGGTTTACATCAAACCAGTACTTGTGGAACTCATACACCACATTATCATCCAGTATGGTTTCAAAAACCCCAAAATCGCCTGCCCAAACCGATCCGTTCAGGAAAATACTGTGCTTTTTATCCGCTTTACGCACATCGGCAATCAGCCTTTTATAAAGCAGGAACAAACGGTGGTTATAATCCGGTATTTCTTTAAGGAAATAATGTGCTATGGGTTCATTGGCAAGGTCATACCCTATAACTATAGGATCGTTTTTGTAATGTTGTGCTATACGAACCCAAATGGCACTCATTTCATCCTGGCTGGTTTTGCTAAAGTACAACCACGGATATCCGGCGCTGTCATCTATGTTGTCGCCGGTTTGTCCGCCCGGGGCACAGTGCATATCCAGTAGTACATAAAGGTTTTCCGCGCGGCACCATTCTATTACGCGGTCCATGTAGGTAAAACCGGCATTACGCGTACCCATATACAAGTCATTAGTAAACATTTTGTAATGAAACGGCAGGCGTATATGGTTGAAGCCTATGCGTTTAAGGTACTTAATGTCATCATGGGTAATGTAGCGGTCCAGGTATTTGTGCCAAAAAGCCGCTGTACTGTCGGGCCCTACAAGCTGGTTAAGCAGCTCGTCTATTTTTGTAGGCGAACTTACCTGCCCGGTTTTAAACATATAGCCTTCGGGTACCAGCCAGTTGCCCAGGTTGGTGCCTTTTAGCATAATGGGTGTTCCGTTTGGCGTTAGGATTTCGGTGCCTTTTGTGTGCGGTACCTTAGTGTTGTTGTTAAAGGCGGGTGCAGCCTTTTTTTGTGCTATACCGGCTATGGGTAATAGCAATACAAGGGCTGTAGTAATGCCCTTACATAATAGTTTTTTCATTAGAACAGATGTTTTGTTTTGGAAGGCTAAAGATACAAACTATTACGATGTAGCAACAACCGTATAAAAAAAGATTCCCCCGCCGGGGTTTAGCAGGGGAATCAGGTAAAGTACACTGTAATTTTTTAATTAGAAAACAACCTTTTTACTTACGGTGCCTTTTACTGTATTTACCTCTACAATTACAACCTGGTTGCCGGGTGTAAGATTGGTTATTTTACCCGAAGTAGCATTTACATTATGTTGCGTATGTAGTGTACGTCCGCTAAGGTCGTATACCCTTAGATTATTAATTTGAAGGTTACCCGTATCTATGGTTACCACATCATTCTTTTTGTAAATTACCACACTGTTTTGTACTTCGTTTATAACATCGGTACCTAATGCCGTGTTAGTATACGTAATCTGGAAACGGTTGTTAAATGTACCCGCGTCGGTGGTAAACGTATAGCGCTGCTCCGCTATATTGCGTGTAATGCCCTCGTACGTATCAGTTAAATACACGGGCTTACCATTTGCAAATGTACCTTTCGGGTGTGTTATGCTAACCGAGTACTGATTTGCAGCCGCCGCCTTGTAACCTAGTGCTATAGTTTGATTATCAAGGTCGTTTGGCAGCGCCTGTACTACAAGGTGCTTGTCTTGCGCAAGGCTATAAAAATTTAAGGTGTTTTCTACTTCAAGCAGCGTAGCATCCCTAAAAATATCCATTCCTGTAGTAGCGGTAGCGCTATGTACAATCGCTATGCGGCTGCTGTCGGTTTCACCGATTACTTCTATGGAATATTGGTCTGTAACTTCAGTGTTTCCGGTACGGAAAAACTGGTTGTTGTGTACATCGCGTCTCATGCTGTTGCTAAACGTAGCGTTTGCACTCCCTAGTGCAGAACTGGTTTGTACAAGAAAACCCTGTCCCGGATTTATTACCCAGTTTGCTGGAGCCACCTGATTGTTAAAAAAGTTGTCCCATACTTCGCCGCCGTACTGGTTTTCACCGGCGTTTCCGCCTGTGGCAGGGTTGCTTACATAGGTATCGCGAGTCATGGTAGCATAGCTAGTGGCGTTGCTGTTGTTCTTTTTTCGCCAAAAATATAAGGCAGACCCGTTTTGTAGTACTGTTTGGTTGGCATCAAAAAAAGCCTGCACATTTATAGGAGACGGATATGGGTTACCTATTCCCGTAAACCTGTCTCCTGCGGTAGATAGCGGAGTAGTATATGTGCCGTTGTTAGGTACACCGGTAAAATAGCCGTCAAAGACAATTTGCGTAGTTCCGTTGTTGTATCCGCTGGCTGAACCCGAATTTGGCATGCGGATTAAGAATGCTTTGCCCGGAGTAAAATAGGTAGTAAGCGGATCTACGTGAAAGTACCCTTCAAAGTACTGATTCATAGATGCGCTAAAATCATATTTATACTCATAAAACCGGTCGTTTAAGGTATTAGGCGAAAATGCTTTTAGTTGCATACCTGCAACCGGTGCACTCCACAAAGTATAGTCGAGCCTGAACAGCGGCATTGATTTCCTTATCATGGTTACGTTACCCACGTTTGCAGTTTCGGTTTGCTGTATAAGGTGTGCATTGCTGTTAAAGGTAAGGCTGCCGCTGTTTACCGAAATATTGTATTGCAGTATTACGGTTTTATCTGTAGGTATTACTACGACGGCATTGTTATTCACCTGAATGGCGCAGCCGCTTACATTAGCGTCTTCGCTATAGTTTCCGGTAAAGAAAATCATGGTGTTTATATCGGGTGCGCCATTGCTCCAGGCGGTACCGTTCCATGTTGTAGTTTTAACCGTTATAGTGCCTGTGGCATACACGTTAGGGTATCCGTTTTGTGTTACCACGGCGCGTACATAGGTAGTTTGGGTTACAGCACCTATTTCGGCACCTGTTAGCGTAGCGGTGGTATTAGCTATGGTTACAGGCGATGTAAAACCTGCATCGGTACTTTTTTCCCAACGCAGTATGTTTCCCGTATATCCTGTTAAAGTAAGGCTGCCGGGTAGTGTGCCGTAGCAGGTTAGTGCTGCCCCGTTTACGGTTCCCGCTACAGGCGGTTGTAATACGGTAACTGTTGTAGTGGCAAGTACGCTTATACCAAAGGCATCGGTTACGGTTACCGTGTAAGTATAAGTACCCGGCGTGGTGGTAGGCGCAGTAACGGTTGCGGTAGTGCCTAATCCGCCAGACCATGAGTAGGTGTAGGTAGAACAGCCCGTAGGCGTAGCGGTAAGGGTAGCGGTTTGGCCCACCAGGTAGTTACCACCTCCGGTAAGTGCCACACTAAACCCGCCTTTTGTAACCGAGTAAATACTTATTTGCTGGGCAAGGTTTGCATTCGCCAAACCTGTTACACGTATGCCCAGTTTTGTAATGGCAGTATCAGGCGAAATGGCTACACTCGCCTTGCCACCACTTTGTAACAGCCCCAATAAATCTGCAGATAAAAGTGATGCTGCTGCCACACTGTACACGCTGTTATTGCCATTGTAGCCTATGAAAGTAATGTTGTTTAAAAGTCCGGCAGAAATTAATTGGGGGTTAATAGAAAAGCTGGCAAAGTACTTGTCTGATGCGCTTGCACTACCTTCGTAATAAAACTGCTGTTCGGCATAGGCTGCTACACCTGCTGTACCGATGGATAGGGTAGAGAAGGTAGATGCACTACTATCTATGGCCAGGTAGCCGTTAGCGTTACCTGCACCTGCGGTAATATCGGCACTTACAAGGCCGCCACCGGTGTAGCTGGTATATTGTGCCAATGTACACGATGGATAGCCGGTGGTGTAAAACGCGCCATATACATCGAGCCAACGGGAAGTTAATGTGCCAACTACTCCCAGCCGTGTGTTTGTTATGCGGATGTTGTTGAAACTACCCGATGGAATAAAACGGATGTAGGTGTCTCCGGCTGCATTCTGCACGATTTTTATGGTAGTGCCGGTATCGTTATTAAACGATGCTGTTATAGTAGCCGAGTTTACCGATGTACTTCCGTTTAAAGCTTGCACGGTAATGTTTTGCCCATCTACCAGCAGTGCTGCAAGGTCTGTAACTAGCCCGCCTATTGCGCCGCCCAGCAGCCCTTGCAGTAATGTGGTTTCTGCGTTCACTTTTATGTATACCGGTGTATTAGCACTTACGGCAGATGTAAAGTTTACCTGAACATAGTTGTTGTTAGATAAAAGGCTCGACGAAATGCGCGCAGCATTGGTAAGGTCATTCCCTCCGGCATTAGCTGAGTTTGTAACTCCGGAAGCACTTGCGGTAACGGTTCCTGTGGGATACGTATTAGTTTGTGCGTAACCCAGAACGGTAAATAATAGCAGACCGATAGCAAAGATGGGGCTGCTAAAGCGTGAGTAAAGGTTGTTTCTCATAAAAAAATCGGTTTGTATTAAGTTACCTCTTAATTCAGAGTTATTTTGTTAAAGCATTG
>JAAXJD010000225.1:6389-13561 GCA_012270005.1 Flavobacterium sp.
TCGGTAAATGACCGTATTTTAGGTAGTGGTTAACCTAGTTTTATTCTTTTTGCTTTAGTATTTTTGCCGATTTTTAACGTTTTTTATTTTTTATGTAAACACCACTTTTACGCAGTTTTTTATTTTAAGAATGTTTTAACAAGTGTATAAGAATGTTTTAGTAAGAAAAAAACGTATAACAAAAAAAATCCGCACTTTTTAGTGCGGATTTTGTAAAATATGGACTAAGGATTATTAGTAAATAATACGCTTACTTACCGTTCCTTTATTCGTATTTATTTCTACAATCAGTACCTGATGTGCTACGTTTAGGTTTGCTACAGATGCCGTTGGAGCATTAATACCTTGTTGTGAATACACTTTTGCACCACGGATATCGTAAATCGTTATACCATTTATCAGGGCAGTTTCAGTGTTTACTGTTACTGTATTGCCCGACTTGTATACTACAGCATTTATCTGCTCTTTAGCAGGGTTGTTTGTGCCAAGAGCCTCAGTGGTGTACAGTATTTCGAAACGATCGTTGAATGTACCTGCTTCGGTAGTAAAGGTATAGCTGTTTTCGGTTAGGTCGCGTGTTATACCTTCTACGTTGTCTTTCAGGTAAATGTGCTGATTTTCAAAAACACCTTCTTTGTTATCTATGGCAAAAGTATACGTTCCTGCCTGTGGTGCTGCAAAACCTGTTTTCACTACATCTTGTACATTAAATGCAGGTTTCGCCTGTATGGTAAGGCCCTTATCGCCCGCAAGGGTATACGTAGCCAGTGTAGAAGCTTCTTCAAGGCGAAGCGCATCGTAACCGTAGTCAATATCGTTAGTGGCCTCATCCATATAAACTACGTTCATTTGGCTGGCGTTACCGTTAGCATCTGCAAGGTTTACCCAGTAGCGCGATGTATTAGATGTTCCCTGCCTAAAGAACGACTGCCCGCCTGATGTGGCTACAGCCCTTCTCATGCTGTTTGTAAATGTAAGCTGAGGTGCACCTGTAGCAGTGCTGGCTGTTTTAACAATAAAGCCTTGTCCTGCAGCAATCCTGTAAGAAGATGCATCGTTAAGCGGGAAATAACCGGCATTTACCTGGCCACCCGTTGTGGCGCCATTACTTGTATTAGCGGCAAAACCTGCAAGTGTAACCGTAGCATAAGAGCCTGTAGAAGCGCTGTTTTTCTTCCTCCAAAGGTAAATACCTGTACCTGGCTCCAGTACGCTGCTGTTAGCAGATAAGAATGCATCAACACTTATAGGCGACGGGTATGGGTTACCTGTTGCAGTAAACTTATTGCCGTTTACATTTAGCGTACGTGTTACTGTACCATTGTTAGCAGTACCCTTAAATACACCGTTAAACTTAAGTGTAGTCCTTGTATTAAAATAATCAGTATCACCGTTATTTTCGTTTGGCATACGGATAAGGTAAGAACGTCCGGCCACGAAAGTAGCTGTTGCAGGGTTTACGTGATAGAACACCTCGTTGTAACCAGAACCGCTGTTACGGCAATCGTACTCGTAAAAACGCGTTGTAAGCGTATTTGGCGAAAACTCAGCCATGGTCTGAGAACCTGTAACAGGCGAACTCCACATAGTGTAGTCGTTCCTATAAATTGCGTTACTGTCTTTTTTAACCGTAATGCTACCGCTGTTAGTTACGCTGTTAGTTTGTAGCAGCGCTGCATTTTCTTCTATCACAAATTTCTCTACAGTACCGTTGTTTACCAGTTGGTTTTTAACGGTAATAGTAGTATTAGCAGGAAGCGTTACGCTTGGGCCCGCATCTAGTGTAAGGTTGTTGCCTACCACCGTACCGTTGTCAAACGACTTGGCACCAGTACCCGAAAGCTTCACGTCATAGTAATCAGCCGAAAGCTTGTTTATAGTTTGCGCGTCTCCGGCAAAGTGTACAAGGCTGGTGTTAAACACCTGCGATGCGTAGTTTGTAGGGAAACCGTTAGTACCGTTTATTTTTAGCGTAGTACCGTTACCCAGTGTTATACTACCACCGGTTGTATTGCGGTTAATGGTAAAGGTGCTAAGGTCTAGCGTACCGGCGTTTACGGTAAGGTTACCAATAGGGGTAAGTGTGCGGTTAAGCGTTACATTTGCATTAGTAGTAACGTTACCAGGGTTGTTAAACGTAGCTGTAGGGAATGGCGACGTAGTAGCACCATTAAATACATAGTGTGCACCTGTAGCTAAGGTTCTGGTAGTTGTTGTAACAGATGTGGCTATACCTCCGGTGTTGCTGGTGGCCAAAGTACCGCCTGCATTCAGGTTAAATATACCACTGCCTGTTATAGCATTGTTTTGTACGTTTATTGTACCTTCGTTTAATACGTTAAAGTCATTAGTAGAGTTAGGAAGCGCAAGGCTCGCTGTTAGCTGTACTTCAGATCCCGAAGCCACATCAAAGTCAACACGTGTACCCACTGTAACTGTGTTAGCTATGTTAAGAGTTTGAGGCGTAGTTCCGTTAAATACAAATTTACAGCCGTCATCAGTACTTATTATGCTACCTGCCGTAGCATTAATATTACCGTTTACGTTAAGTGTTACAGAACCTGACGCTGAGCTGTTTTGGTTAAGGTCCAGTGTGCCACCTGTCATCTCTATGTTACCTTTAACGGTATGAGTAACGTTAGCACTGGTAGTAGCACCTGCTGAAAACTTATTTTGTTGTATTATAAGGTCTCCTCCGATTTCTACGTTAGCATTTACGTTGGTAATTAAGGCATTGAACGTAGAAGCACCATTCTTTATAGTAAGGTTGTTTTGGCAGAGTTTCTGTGTCCCTATTAAACCTACAAATGTAAACGACTTATCACTTGTGGTAGCATTAAAGTAAATATTTACAAAGTAGTAGTCGTCGGCATTTTTGCTGATTGTTGCTCCACTGTCTATAAGTCTTTCGTAGCCGGAGTTCTCGCTCCAGTCCCAGTCTTGTATTTCGAATATAGACCCGTTTTTAAAGTTTTCGGTTCCATCCCAGAAGTTGTCATGAAGGTTAAAAGTAGCAGAGTTTGATATCAACGTACCACCTGATTCTACAGTTACTGTACCTGTGCTAAGCAGGGCAACACTCGGCGTATTAATACTTGCAGTACCACCGTTTTCTATAGTAAGTGTATTAAGTGTACAGTTGTGACCCATTTCAAACCTACCTCCGTTTGCAACGATAACTTTTGTACCCACACCGCCTGATGCAGAGAATACATCTCTAGTACTAATGGTATGTTTTATAACAAGCAGGTCAGTAGTATTGGCCGATGGCGTAGCTACAGTCCAGTTTCCGTTTACAAGACGCCTCCATGTGGCTGTACCCGATGGCCATGTACCGTTAGATGTAGTTTCATAAGTATTGTTAGGATAGGTTACTACGTTAATAGCTGCTGATGCAGTACCGGCAAAGTAGTTAGTGCCCTCTGCAACAGAGATGTTTAAGGTAGTACTACCTACAGCAACACCTGTAATTGTAGTTCCGCTTATAGATGCTATACTGCTGTTTACCACGCTGTAACTTACAGTACCGTCTGACGGGATAGTAATGTTAGCGCCCGGTAAAGAGTAAGTTCCATTAATGGTAAGGCCAATATTTGATGTTGTTATAGATAAAGTTGCCTTGTTTATAGTACCTGTAATGCCCGGTTGTGTAAGGCTATAGTTACTAGCGTCTGCGCCTGTAAGGGCTATGGTTACGCCTATTCCGGTACCGGCATTAGCGCTGGCAAAGGTACCCGAAGTACTTACCGAAACAGTATCGCCACTAACGGCGCCTACTACTGTACCACCGCTTATGGTAGCGGTGGTAGAGCCGTCGTAAGTTTTAGTAGTAACAGTAGCTCCGGTAACAGTTGCTGATTTTGCGGTAACAGTACCTGTAAGGCCTGTTGGCTGAGTTACCGTATAGTTACCCGAACCTGTACCGCTTATAGAATATCCGGTTACGGTAATGGCTTTACCTGTACCTACCGCTTTAGTAGCAAAGGTATAGGCAGGTGAGCCGCCAAGTATTACGCTGTCGCCGTTTACCACACCGCTAAGGGTAGCAGTACCGGTTACGGTAGCTGTAGTGTTACCGTCATATACTTTAGTGCCGCCTGTAAGGCCGGTTATTGTTAATGTTTTAGTACCTACTGTACTGCTTGGTATGGCTACATTTACTGTAGTGGCACTGTTACTGGCAAGGGTAATGTTACCCGAGTATGAGCCCACAGCCGTAGTAGAAGCAAGGCGCACATATATAGGCGTACTGCTTACCGTACCGCTGATAGGGGTAAGGCTTACAGAGTTGCCAAAGCCAGAGGCCGTAGCCGTAGAAATTTCGAAACCGCTTGGTGCAGTAATTACTATAGGTGCAGTAAGGTTGCCACCCGATGCCGAAAATGTACCATTAGCCGAAGCCGTACCATAGATAGTGCTAAGTGCATTAACTGTACCGCTTGTAGATATAAAAGGCGTGTTTGGCGATACGCTACCGCTTGCCGTAACGCTGCTGCTGGTGCCACCACCGCTTATGTTTATAGGTTCGCTGTTGTAGCTGCCTGCTGTAAGGCCTGCCTTAAGGCGAACGTATACAGGGGTAGATGCTAACGAAGTACCGGTGTAAGTGATGCTTGCCGTACTGCCAAAGGTACTGTTATCTGAAGATACCTCGTAGTTGGTAGAACCCGTAACGGTAATGGTACCGCCACCGGTGTTAAGGTTACTGCCGGTAAGGTTAAACGACTGCGATGCAGACGGGCCCGAACCCTCGGTATAGTTAAACCCGGTTAATGCTGTAGACGATGGAGTAAGTGTAGCCCAGCGTGCATATAGTGTAGTGTTTGCGCTGATTGTAAATGTGTTACCCGACTGGTATGTGGTACCACTGCCGTTAGCAGCAGTGTTCCAGCCGTTAAAGGTAGAACCTGTTTTAGCAAGCGAACCGGTGTTACCCAGTACGGTTACCGTAGCGCCGCTTGCGTAAGCATTGCTGTCTGTAGGGGCAGAACCCGATGTGCTGCCGTTTCCGTTGTAGGTTACGGTGAATGTGCTTGGAGCAGAATATGCTGTCCATGCTATGTCGTCTATAATTATCTGATTGCCTGATGTTTGCAGCTGTAGTGTAACGTTTCCTGTAACATTTACGTTAGCAGAAAAAGATTGTGTAGTACTGCTACTGGCATTAACAGTAATATCAGATCCAATCTGAGTACTGTTAACAAATACCTTTATAGTCCTAGCACCTGTTCCGGTAAATCCTCTAACGTAATTAAAGGTTAGAGTTCCCATTCCTCCAGAGTATTGGGGTGAGGTTACAGAACCTGTACCATTAGTACAAATCGCTTTTCCGTTTAATGTTTGGTCGGTTCTTGCTGCGGTAGCATTCCATGTAACACCATCTGTACCAGTCCAACTTCTGCTGGCGTAGGTTGAAGATGACGCCGGGATATTGGAAAAGTTTTCCGTTCCTTGCGCCTGTACGGAGCTGGAGCACAATAAAACTATTATGCACGTGAGTAGCGTCCACAAATTACTTTGTAAATTTTTTAGCATAAAATAGGCATTAAATAATTTTCTCTATTTGACAAGTGTATATTGGGAACTGCAAAGTTATATAAAATTTGTCACAAAAAACACTATAACAGTTAATTATGTAACTATTAAAGGTTACCTTAAGGTTAACAACCTAATTTATGATTTAAATAAAAAAACCTCCCTTATGTTACCAAAAGAGAGGTTTACCACCAAAACCACACCTTACCTTGGCTTGGTGGTACAGGTTGTTTTCTACCCAAAAAAAACTTATATATGACATTAGATGCCTGTGTTTAAAGTGTAAGCGTCAGGGGCTTAAAAAACCTCTCCGGGGTTTAGCATCCGGAGAGGCGGTGCACCAATGCCGCAGGTACATCCCTGCCGGCACATTCATTTTCTGGGGAATTTAACGAGGGCTCGTATATTTTTCCCTTTTGCTTACACCCTATATATACGATGGAGGTTGTTTTATGGTTTTTGAAAAAAGTAAAAAAAATGCGAAAAAAATTCCCAACCGTTGTAGTTGGGAATCTATCTGTTTTTAAATCAGATATTTACATTTAGGTATTAATAAATAATTTTTTTCGAAATTGTACCTTTATCGGTAATAATCTGTGCTATAAGCACCTGGTGTGCCACACTGCCCAGTGGTAGCACAGCGGTGGTTCCGCAGGCGTTTTGGGTTTGCACCAGCCTTCCGTTAAGGTCGTACACCGTAACTTGCTGCAGGCTGCTGCCCTGTGTACTCACGTTAAGATTGCCGCCCTGTACGTACACCATGGCATTTGCCTTGTTATTATTTGTAACCGAAAGCGCCGCGGTAGTGTAGCGCAGTTCAAACCTGTTGTTAAAGGTTCCGGCTTCGGTAGTAAACTCATAACTTTTATCGGTAAGGTTGCGTACAATGCCCTCTGTAGTATCTACCAGATAAATGGCCTGCCCGTTGTTAAAAACACCTTCAACCCTGTCCAGGTTTATGGTGTAGTTCCCTGCTGTAGGTGCGGTAAAGCCTAAAGGCACCACATCGGCAGGGATAAAATCAGGGCGTGCCTGTACGGCCAGTTCCTCTGTGCCAGATAGAGTGTATATGTCGGCAATGCCGCTTTCGGTAAAGCGTTTACCATCCAGGGCAAAGTCGTTCCCCGTGGTAGCGCCCGGCATATATACTAATGCTGCCTGGCTAAAGGCGGTATTGCTGTTGCTAATGTTTATCCACATACGCGAAATGGCACCCTCTGTAGTACGCAAAAATGCTGTACCCGCACCCGGTACTATACGGCGCATGCTGTTAGTAAAGGTAGCTACCGGGCTGCCTGTAACGCCGCTTTTGGTTTGTACCAAAAAGCCCTGCCCTGGTGCCAATAGCCAGTTGCTGCTGCCCCCGGTAAAAAATCCCGACGCGTTTTGCCCGCCGGTACTGTTGGTGGCGTTTTGCCCGCTGCCGTTTGCCGTGTAGGCGGCAAGGGTTAGGGTGGCATAGCTGCTGGTATTGGTAGCATTGCGTTTCCTCCACAGGTAAATCGCGCCATTGCTGTCTATAACGCTGCTGTTTTGGCTAAAAAAATCGCTTTCGCTTTTAGGGGGAGGGTGGGGGGTGGGGTGGGGTGGCGGGATGGGGGGGCCCGGCGCGGGGGGGCGGTGGGGGGGGGGGTTTT
>JAAXJD010000225.1:13571-26979 GCA_012270005.1 Flavobacterium sp.
TTGGCTCAAAAAATCGCTTACGCGTTTCGGCGAAGGGTAGGGGGTGCCTATGCTGGTAAACCTGTCGCCATTTGTAGAAAGCGGTACGGTTATAGTACCGTTGTTTGGCGTTCCTGCAAAAGTACCGTTAAAGCTAAGAGCCGTGCTGCCCGTATTAAATCCGTTTACTCCCGCGGCGGTATCGGGCATGCGTATAAGGTATCCCTTGCCCGGTGTAAAGCTGTTTGCCGAAGCATCTACATGGAAATACGCCGATAACGCTGTTCCTGCCGAGTTGGTGCCATAACGGTATTCATAAAACCTGTTGCTTACCGTTTGCGGACTGAATGCCAGTAGGTTTTGCCCGCTTACCGGTGCACTCCATAACGTGTAGTCAAAACGGTACAGGTTGTTGCTGTTTTTATATTGGGTAATTTGCCCGGTGTTGCTTACGTTATTGGTTTGTACCAAAGCACCGTTGTTTTGTATGGTAACCGCGGTTGCGTTTCCGTTATTAATAAGTCTGTTGTCTACCGTTAGTGATTTCAGGCTTTCTATAAGTAACGATGTGCCGTTGTTTACCGTAGCATTATTAGCCACGCCCACGTTAGCACCCAGTTTCTTCTGCCCGCTACCCGATAGTACCAGGTTGCCATATTTCTGGCTGCCCGGTGCGGCTATGGTTTGGGTAGTACCGTAGTATTCTACCGTATTGGCACTGTTAATGCTGTAGGTAGCATAACCAGATGGTAAGGTGTTGGTGCCGCCTATTTTAAGCGTACCGCTGCTAAGGGTTAGTGTTCCGCTACCGTTAGCCGTATAGTTGCCCAGGTCTAATGTTCCGCCTGAAAGCGTAAGCGAAGCAGGGGTTATATTGGCGCCCAGCGATACCGTTCCTGCGGCAACCTCAAGGGCGTTCATGGCGGTAATGCTTACACTGCCCGGAAATGTGTAGCTTCCCGAAACGTTTAGCTTAAGCGTACCGTTGTTTGTTATGGTACCGGCGCTTACCATACTTCCGGTAAGCGTTAGGACCGCCCCCGAATCTATAACCAGTGTACCGCCGCTTTGCAGGTTTACCGAAGCCAGGGTTTGGTTCTTGCTTATTTTAAGGGTAGCGCCACTGTTTACAGTAACGCTTGCCGTAGCCGGCAGCGCACCGCTGTTGTTGTTAAGTTGTAGCGTACCTGCTTCTACTGTAGTGGCACCTGTGTAGGTGTTTACGGCATTAAGCTGTACTATGCTGTTTTGTTTTACGGTAAGGCTTCCGCTACCGTTGATTACACCATTTATGGTAAGGGTTTTGGCATTAGGGCCATATACGTATATAGCATTTCCTGCGGTGGTAATGGTACCGTTTAGGGTAAGGCTACCGTTTATGGGGTTAAACTCCGTACTGTTTTCAAATGTAATGTCTGGCGAGATAGTGTGTGTAGCGGTAGAGTAGTTTTCTATCTTACACGCCGCGCCTGCCTTAAAAAATATTTTCCTTCCGGCAGATGTAGTTATGGTGCGGCCTACAGTGGCACCTCCGTCAAAAAGTATTTGGTACGCGCTAAAATCATCCGACGAGTTAAGGTTCATCGAAGTTTGGTTGTTGTTGTCAAAGTGTATGTATTTAGCGCCGTAACAATCAGGGCGTTTCCTAAACCCGTTCCATGGCGATGGGTAGTACCAGCTACCGTCAGATCCTGCGTCGCAGGTGCTTCCCCATTCCCAGTTTCCGTTTGGTGCTTCGCCGCGCCAGTATATTGCTATTTGGGCATCAGCAGCATACGGCAGGCATAAAAGTACTGTAATAATAGGTAGTAATTTTTTCATACAGAAATGATTAGGTTACTATTATTTATTAAATAGATATGTAAAACTACATCGTATTTATATATCTGCAAGTCATCAATCGTTTTCGCGGTATTCTACAACGTTTGCGTGTTGATAAGTTTTTAATTTAGAAGGATTTTTTTTACGGAAAGTGGAATTTTAAGCCTTCAATATTGGCTGTAAAAAGAAAATCCCCCACTAGCCCGGCTAGTGGGGGATTTATACGTTAAACCGCAAAAGGTGTGTTTTGTATTAGAAAACAATCTTTTTAGATACGGTTCCCTTATTGGTTTTAAGCTGCACTATTATTACTTCCTGAGCTGCGTTAAGCGTGCTTATGGTAGTAGCATTAGCGGCTACATTGTTGTTTTCATACAGTTTCCTGCCGCGGATGTCGTACACGGTAACAGCGTTAATAATCGCGTTACCGGTATTGGCATAAATCGTAGTGCCTGATTTGTATACCGCCACAGCGTTAGCATCTATAACAGTATCTGTGCCCAGTGCCTGCGTAGTATACAGTAGCTCGAAACGGTTGTTAAACGTACCGGCCTCGGTAGTAAAGGTATAGCCACCGTTAGCCAGGTTGTAAACCAGTCCTTCGGCAGTATCATATACAAACACATCCTGTCCGTTTGCAAACACACCGTCTTTATTGTCTAACGTAAGTGTGTACGTTCCTGCTGTTTCGGTAACGTAGCCCAGTTTTACAGTATCGTTGGCTTCAAATGCCGGGCGTGCCTGTATGGCAAGCTCCGTGTTTTCGGCAAGGGTGTATATTGATATTTTGTTATCGTTGTAGCGTGTACCGTCGTAACCGGCATCTATACCTGTAGTAGCACCGCCCATGTAGGCCACTGCCATTTGGGCTGCTGCACCGTTTGTGCCTTTAAGGCTTATCCAGTAGCGTGATTTACTGTTACCTGCTTGTCTGAAGAATGCCTGGCCCGAAGCCGAAGCGCTTCTCCTCATGCTGTTTGTAAAGGTTACTACCGGGTTGCTGGCCGATGCGTTGGTGCGCACTATAAAGCCCTGACCCGGAGCCAGTGTCCATAGGCTGTTGTCTGACCCGAAGTAGCTTTGCTGATCCTCGCCACCATAGGTAGCACCCGACGCCGTAAACCCTGCAAGGGTAAGGGTAGCATACGAGGCTGATGCAGAACTGTTTTTCTTCCTCCACAGGTAAATACCTGATGAAGGATCCAGCACTGAGGCGTTTTGTGTAAAGAAATCTACCACGCTTATAGGCGATGCATACGGGTTACCCGTACCGGTGTAGCGGTTACCGCCAGTGTTCATGGCTTTGGTTATGGTGCCGGTATTTGGCGTACCTGTAAATAGCCCTGCGTATCGTATTGCGGTACTACCGCTGTTATATCCTGTTGTAGCATCTTGGTTTGGCATACGGATAAGGTAACCGTTAGCCGGGGTAAAGGTGCTGGTGCCATCTACGTGGAAGTACGCCTCTACCATAGTATTGCTGCTGTTTAGCGCGTACTTGTATTCGTAGAAACGGCTTGCTGCTGTGTTAGGTGAAAAATCCTGAAGGGTTTGTGTACCGTTTACCGGAGATGACCACAGGGTATAATCAAGCAGGTAAAGCGGGTTGCTGCTTTTGTTTACGGTAATGGCGCCGGTTGCGGTGCCGCTGCCGTATTGTACCAGCGAACCGTTGTTCTCCACTACAAAGTTATTTGGCTGCGCATTGTTTACTATGTTTCCGTATACGGTAACGGTAGTATTTGGCGCTATGGCAAGGTTGTAGCCGTTGTTTAGGGTCAGGTTCTTTGCAATAATGTTGCCGTTAACCGCTGTGTCGTAGTTTGCATTAAGCGTTACGTTAATATCGCTTGTTAGTGTGGTCGCAGGCACCCATGTAGCGGTAGACTGTCCAGATGGCACTGTCCAGGTTACGTTACCTATAGGGGTAGTAAAGCTGATAACGTTACTGTTTACAGATATACTATTGCCCAGAACAGTACGTACCCTGTAATAATAGGTAGTATTATCGTTAATGTTAGTAGTTGCGTTTAGCAGGTTGCTGCTTACCGGTATGTTTTGATATCCTGTAACGTAGCTTGGCGTCCAGCTGCTAAAGGTATGCGAACCCAGGTTAGCCACGTTGTCTTGATTACTTACTTCCCACTCTGTACTAAGGGTTGGGAAAGATGTTGCCGGGTTTACGGTTAAGCCCGATGTAACGGTGGCCTTACGGCGAAGTGTTTTATCAAGTGTACTGAATGAGCCTGATGTCCATGCTGTACCCGGGTCGTAGCCTATGCTACCTATAATGTCTACATAGGCGCCGGTAGAAATTTTTATCAGTGCTATAGCATCATTTCCGTTATAATTAAGGGCAGAGTTGTTTTCTGCAGTGCCGCTGTATATGGTAGCACCACTGTTCTTATATACTTTAGTTTGTCCATCTAGTAATACTCCTGTAAGCTGTACTTCTGTGCCGGCTGTAGGACTTCCGTTTGCGTAAGATGACAGCTTGTAGTTAGAAAGGTCTACCGTGTTACCCGTACCATTATATATTTCTATATACTTGTTGTTAGATGAGCCCTCAATATATTCAGAAAAGAAAAGGTCTGTAGCGTGTGTACCTGTACCAAAGGTTGGGCTGGTACTTAGGTCAAGCCGGTAGGTTGCTGTAGAAACCGTATTCCAGTTAGCGGTAAAGCTGTTGGTAGCTACGTTAGTAGCTGCTGTAGCCACCGGAGCATCTACGGCTGTGGTTACAAAAGAATTCTGGAAACCGTAATATGTACCGCTTGCATCGGTAATTTTAGCTTTAAAATAGTAGCGAGTAGATGGTGTAAGGCCTGTAAGTACCGCGCTGTAGCCACCGGCCGCTGTAGTGCTTGCCGCTGTTACAATACCTGAACCGTTAGCAAAGCTTGCGGTAGAGTATTCAAATTCCAGTGCGGTAGGCGTGTAGCACCCTGTAGTATAGGTAGCGCTTATGGTACCAGTAAATCCTGTAATGTTAGTAGCCCCTGCCACTGTAGTAATCGTAGCTAGGGTATTAATACCCGCACCCGATGTTGTAATGTTAAACTGTGCAGTAGCATTAGCACCTGTACCGGCTACGTTTACCGTACCGCCATAGCTTTGCACAGCGGATGGGGCAAATTTTACATACACAGTAACCGAAGCACCGCTATAGTTAGTAATGGTAAGCGTATCTGTATAGGTGCCGTTTGCTGTTAGCGAATAGCTAAACCCGCTTATTGCAGGCACGGTAATGTCTGCAGTGCCTACAATGTTAGCACCTTCAAACGTAAACGTACCTGTTGCGGTGGCGTTTATACAAACATTGCCAAATGAAAGCGACGATGCCGTAAGCGTTAACGAGGGCGCCGTGGCAGACAGCGTGTCTAAAGATGCACTGGTTCCGTATGCCGAAACTAACGTAGCATCGGTGTTTTGTGCGGCAACATCTACGGTGTAGGTTGTACCTGCTGTAAGCCCTGTTATGGTTTTTGTACCCCAGTTGGCAGCAGTTTGGTATACGGGGCTTGCGCCCAATGTTCCGTTTGCCTGTACATACTGGCTTCCGTTTACACGGATGGCGTAGGTAGTAGTAGCGTTGTTTCCGTTAGTGTTTACCGTAACATCTATACTGGTTTGCTGCGGGTTACCCAGTGTAGGCGTGCCCGGTACTGCGGCTGCGGTATAAAAGCTGTATTCGGTGCCGTAGCCCGTGCCACCAAGGCTGTTAGTAGCGTAAGCGCGATAATAATAACGTGTGTTGCTGTTTAATGAAGAAATGCTGCTTGTAAAGGTACTGGTACCTGTGCCTTCATTTGTTTTGGTGGCAAGGGCTATCGTTGGGGCGGTAGCTGTATTCCACACCACACCTTTTGCAGTAATTGTTCCCGTGCCTACATCGCTAATACTACCTCCTGAAGTTGCGTCAGACTGTGTAATTGCAGTTGCAGATGTAGTTGTTACCGTAGGGGATGGCGGGGTACCGGTTAATTTTACGTCGTCTAACCTAAATTGTATAGACCCTGATGTATTGGTAAAGCGTAACCTTACATTGCTTGCTGCTGGTATTGCTGTAGTTGCTGTAACATACTCCCATGTAGCCGAGGTCGTTGTTCTTGTGTAAGCTACATTGGTATAATTTGTACCATCGGTGCTGTATTGCACTGTAAGGGCCGTAGTGGCAGCTGTGTTACTCTTGTAATGCCCAAAAGAAAGTGCTATATTAGTGTAGCTGGTAGTGTTTATACCGGCAATTTCAAAATATCGGCCTGCGGTTGAAGTAAAAAAGATATTTCCACCTGCTGATGCACTTGTATAATTTGAAGGCGTAGTTGCCCTTACGTCGGCCGTTCCGGAGAAAACGATAGGGGTTGTGTTCTGAAATGTGTTAGCAGAAATAGCAGTGTTAGCCGAAGGCGAACCCATGTTTTCTGTGAAGACTGTTACCTGCCCGAACGATATTGCGGGGGATAGCAATACCAGTAACAGCAGGCAGTGCCATGTTGTTTTGTTAAGTAGTGTTTTTACCATTTTCGTGTAGTGATTTAGGTTCAATGCGCTATAAATTAACACACTGCAAATATACTCCATGATGTTAACTTAACATACGGCTGCACTACAATTGTTTATTATCTTTATGTTAAGAATTATTTTGTGATTTTTTTACATAAATTTAAAAAACAATCCGTGTAAACTGACTTATGGTATGATATTGGTAAAAATTTTGCCAATTTTTTACGTCTACAGTTTTAGCAATTTTATCGTCCTGCTTTTTACCCCATCAGAAACGGTTAAAAAATACATTCCCGCAGCATTTTTTTCTATGTTTAGTACATCGTTTTGCACTTCTAAAATCGCATTTTGCCCTAGGGTGTTATATAATGTATAGGTATACACTTTGTTTTGGGTATTTTTTATGGTAACCACCCCCGTAGTTACGGTAGGGTAGGCTATAATTTGTGCCAAATCTTCGCTTGGTGCACTAAGCAGTCCCCAGGTATCATTGGCCTGCGGGCCGTTCCATAGTACGGTAGCCAGGTAAGGGTTATCTATAAACGGATTTCGGTTACCCTGCATTTGTTGTAGTATGTTGTTACGGTTGCGCTCGTAGTCGCTTACCGGGTCTTCCTGGTTCCATTCTAAAAACACGTTGGGCATATCGCCATAAATACTATAGCTGGTGCTGCCGGTACCTATGTTGGTAGCCAGGCACTGGCTGCCGTAGCGTACGTACATGTACATAACCATACGGGCTACATCGCCGCGCCACTCATCGCCCGGGTAAAACTGGTCGTTTGGCAGGGTATGGGCATTGCCGGAATCATCGGTATATACACGGTTGCTGCGGCTGTTATTCATGCTGTTGTCTATGGCACGCAGGTGGTGGGCATCGCTCCCGGCAAATTCAAAACCCAGGTTAGGCGTACCTAAAGACCTTGCATAAACGTGTTCGCGTACCCACAACCCGCTACAGCTACTGGTATGGCAGCTCAGGTCTTTACTGCGGCTGCGGTCGTTGCTTACATTAGCATCTGTATCATCATACCCATATATAAGGAGTACGTTGTTAGGGTTTTCAGGGTCAAGGTCGGTCTGCTTCAGCGCGGTCCACACGTCTGGGGTATAAATAAGCTGTGTGGTATGGGTATCGGTAATCAGCGTGGCAAGCTGGTTTTTCAGCGCGTTTCCGGTCATCGAAAAATCAACGGTACTGTAGTATTGCGGTATTTGCGCCAGGCAAACAAAAGGGGTTGTAAGTAGTAAAAGTAGCAGTTTTTTCATGCGATACGTAATGTTTAGGCAAGGTGCCAAATGTACTCAAAACAAAGGTATGATGGTAAAAGCGCTATGGTTTTTAACAAATAACGCTTAAGATAATAGCCTTAACAACAGTTTAACAGTAAGTTTTTATATTTTTGACCGTTATGCCCAACAACAGTTTTGTAAGAAAAACACCAATACGCCACAGGCGGTATAAGGCATACAACGCGTTGTAAATCTAATTTAAACATAAACCCTTAAGGGTATGATACTTATTGTAGACGACCAAAGGGAAAATATTTTACCCTTACAAAAAATACTGCAATTGCACGGGCTGGAGTCAGATGCGGCACTATCTGGTGAGGAGGCACTTATAAAAATTCTTAAAGCTCCGTATTCGCTGGTTATCCTGGATGTGCAAATGCCGGGCATGGATGGCTTTGAGGTAATGGAAATGATGGCGGGCAGCAGCCGTACTAAAGATATACCGGTTATTTTTCTTTCGGCAATTAGTAAAGAAAAAAAGTATATTTCAAGAGGGTTTGAAACCGGGGCGGTAGATTATATTACCAAGCCTGTAGACCCTGACCTTTTGATTATGAAGGTGAAAACCTTTTTAAAGCTGCACGAACAAAAACAGGAGCTTATACGCATAGGCGACATACTGAGCAAGGAAATAGAAATACGTAAGGAGGCGCAAGATAACCTGGAGGCTAAGGTAGAGGAGCGCACGCGCGAATTGCTGCACAAAAATGAAGAGCTGGAGCTGCGTAACCATGAGCTGCAACAATTTAGCTGGGTGGTATCGCATGACCTGAAAGAGCCGCTGCGGAAAATAGAAATGTTTACAAAAATTGTGCGCGACCGTTATATTAATACGCCCGATGCACAGGATTATATAAACCGTACGCTGCGTTCGGCAGACCGTATGGGTATGCTCATTACTGATTTGCTGGATTACAGCAGGCTTTCGGCCAATGTAGTGCCCGAGGTTACAGATCTTAACGCGATTATAACCGAGGTGCTTACTGATTTTGACTACCGGATTGAAGAAAAACAGGCGCGGGTACACGTAGAAAATCTTACCACCATTATGGGGGTACCCGGGCAGTTACGGCAGTTGTTTCAAAACCTTATAGGTAATTCGCTTAAGTTTTCCAGGGAAGGCGTGCCACCGGTAATAACGGTAAAGGGCTACTTTGTAGAACATAAGGATTTTGACAGCCCGCAGGTGGTGCCCGACGGGCCTTACTACCGCATTAGCGTAAAAGACAACGGTATAGGGTTTGACGAAAAGTACCTGGATCGCATTTTTATCATTTTCCAGAGCCTTAACGACAGGCAACTGTATGATGGTACGGGCATAGGGCTGGCCATTGCCAAAAAAATTACCGACAGGCATAACGGTATTATTACCGCAAAAAGCACACAGGGCGAAGGATCTGAATTTATAATGGTACTGCCCGTTCACTAAACACAAAAAACATCAAACACAAATAAATGGATACTAACTTTAGGCGGAATTTATTCGTAGGCTTCAGCATCTCGTTTGCCATATTGCTTGTAAGCTCGCTGGCATCGTACTTTTCTATCACAAAGTTGCTGGATAGTACTAAATGGGTAGACCACACCCAGCAGGTTATTTATAACCTTAACGGGGGTAACACGGTGGTGTTAGAAGCGCAAACCAGCATGCGCGGTTTCCTGATTACGGGGAAAGAAGAATTACTGGCACAATACCAGGATGCACAGCGTGAGTCGGATTCTTTTTTCAGCCTGGTAGAGCAGCAAACTTTGGACAACCCTGCTCAACAGGAAAGGCTACGTAAGCTAAAGCCGTTTAAAGCATCGTTCTTTAGTTTTATGAACGATCGTATACAGACCAAAAGGGCAGGCCGCCCGGTGTTTGCAGATGATATTGACCGCGGGCGCGAACTGATGAAGGAAATCCGTGTGCTGATTCGCGGCCTCGAAAAAGAAGAACAGGCACTACTGGCCAGGCGTATGGACAGCGCCAGCGAGTACAGCAAAATATCTGTAATAACCATTGTACTTGCAGCCATACTTTCGCTGCTTATTAGCGGGTTTTATTTCCGCCGTATTATGAATGATTACCGCGATCGTGCCAAACTGCATGAGTCGCTTCGCCAAAAAGACCGCGAAATGACCCAGCGTATAGATGCCGTAAGCACCATAGCTACACAAATATCGCAGGGTAATTATGATATCCGTATAGATGATGAGCAAAGCGACGCCCTGGGTGTGGTAAGCGAATCGTTAAACACCATGGCTTCGTCGTTGTCGGCATCGTTTAAAACCCTCTCTGATAACGAATGGCACCAGTCGGGCGTAGCAGAACTCAATAAGGTAATGCTGGGCGAAAAAACACTGGCACAGCTTACTAATGACATTGTAGCCTTTGTAAGCAAGTATGCCTCGGCTGATGCAGGCGCGCTGTATGTTGTAGAAGAAAGCTACCTTATGGCTGCGGCGGGTTACAGCTATGTACCGCAAGAGTCGCGCAGGCTGCTGCCACTGGGGCACGGCCTTATGGGCCAGGCCGCCGAAAGCGGTACGTTTATGGAAATTAAAAATGTACAACAGCCCGATATTGTTATTTCTTATGCCCTGGGCGAAATAAAACCATCGCACATTATAGCCCTGCCGCTTATAGACATTAAGGTTGAGGGTGTGTTAGAGTTAGCTAGTGTAAAAGGCTTTAGCTGCCGCGAAATTTTATTCCTTCAGGCGGTTGCAAATAACATAGGGGTAGCGCTTAAGGCGGCTCAAAACCGCAAACGTGTACAGGAACTGTTAGAGGAAACCCAGGCACAAAGCGAGGAACTTCGGGGAGAGCATACCGAAGTGGTCAGCATGAATGCAGAGCTTGAGGCACAGACCGAAAAACTTCAGGCAAGCGAGGAGGAACTAAGGGTGCAGCAGGAAGAACTGCAGCAAACTAATGAGGAACTCAGCGAGCGCAGCGCACTGCTTGAAGAGCGTAACCTGGAAATACAGAAGAAATCAGAAGATCTGGAAATTACTACCAGATATAAGAGTGAGTTCCTTGCCAATATGTCGCATGAGCTGCGTACGCCGTTAAACTCTATTCTGCTGCTTAGCCGTTTGCTTAGCGAAAATAACGAGCAGAATATGAATAACGAGCAGGTGGAGTTTGCCCGTGTTATAAACAGTTCGGGTAACGGGCTACTCGGGCTTATAGACGAAATACTGGACCTGAGTAAAATTGAGGCCGGTAAAATGGATCTTGATTTTGCCGATGTAAGCATGGCAGAGATTACCGGTAACCTAACCGGTTTGTTTTCGCAAATGGCCAAAGAAAAGGGGATTGAGTTTATTGTAAACGACAAAGATGCGCCACTGGTACTGCGTACCGATAAAATGCGCTTAGAGCAAATACTTAAAAACCTGATTTCTAACGCGATTAAGTTTACGTCTAATGGTAGTGTAACCTTAAACGTTACCCGAAACCCTTTAAACGAGAAGCTTATAAACTTTACCGTGAAAGATAACGGTATAGGTATACCCCGCGAAAAAGAGGCATTGGTCTTAGAGGCGGTTCAGCAAGCCGATGGCAGTACCAAGCGTAAATACGGCGGTACGGGCCTTGGCTTATCTATAAGCCGAGAACTTGCCAAGTTGCTTAACGGAGAGATTTCGCTAAAAAGCGAAGTAAATGTAGGTACAGAGTTCACCCTTACGCTACCGGTATATGGTGCTGCTGCACCACAACAGGTTACAGTATCTCCTGAATTTTTAAACCAACAGCCGGTAAGTGCGCCTGCATCTGCAACAGACGAGGCAATTACCCATGAGCCGGGTAACTATCATTTGTTCCGTAGTAAAAGCATACCGGAGTCTGTAGAAGACGACCGCGATGCTATTACTGCAGGCGACAAATCAGTACTGATTGTAGAGGATGATGTAAACTTTGCCAAAACCCTACTTGATTTTACCAGGAAGCGCGGCTATAAAGGTATTGTATCGGTTCGTGGAGACCATGCCCTTAACCTGGCACTGGCCTACCGCCCTGTGGGGGTACTGCTTGATATAGAACTTCCGATGAAGAGCGGATGGGAAGTAATGGAGGATCTTAAAAGCAATGGTAATACCAAGCACATTCCGGTACACATCATGTCTAGCCACAAGGTTAAAAAAGAGAGTTTACTTAAAGGTGCCGTTAACTTCTTAGACAAGCCTGTGGCCTACGAGCAAATACCTGAGGTATTTAAACGCATAGAACACTTTGTAAACCGCGAGTCGCAAAAAGTGCTTATCGTGGAGGATAATCCTAAGCATGCGCAGGCTTTAGCGTATTTCCTTGAAACGTATAATATTAGTTCTGAAATTAAGAGCGAAATAGATGCGGGTGTAAACACACTTCAAAGCAATCAGGTAGACTGCGTAATCTTGGATATGGGCGTGCCGGATAAGCAGGCTTACCAACTCCTGGAAAATGTAAAGCAAAACCCGGGATTGGAAAACCTTCCTATCATTGTGTTTACCGGTAAGAGCCTTTCTATGAAGGAGGAGCTTAAAATTAAAAAGTATGCCGACAGCATCATTGTAAAAACTGCACATTCTTACCAGCGTATGCTCGATGAGGTTTCGTTGTTCCTTCACCTGGTAGAGGAAAAGAAGCAAGGGAAGCAAAATGTAGCCAAGACCCGTGGTGCGCTAAATGATGTGCTGAGTAACAAAACGGTACTTGTGGTAGATGATGATGTAAGGAATATTTACTCGCTTACAAAATCGCTTGAGGCACTAAAAATGAACGTAATTACTGCCATAGATGGTAAGGAAGCGCTAAAAATGCTGAGCCAGAATCCTGATACCAGCGTGGTGTTGCTGGATATGATGATGCCAAACATGGACGGGTACGAAACCGCCACACGCATAAGGCAAAATCCTAAATTCCGTAACCTGCCGGTAATTGCCGTTACGGCAAAAGCCATGACAGGCGACCGCGAAAAGTGTATTAATGCCGGGGCCAGCGATTACATAACAAAACCGGTAGATGTAGATCAGTTGCTGTCTTTACTAAGGGTGTGGCTGTACGATAACAATTAAATTTATCAATAATCAATTACATAAATCAAAAACCTCTATGAACAAAAAAACCGTGTTGATTATTGACGACGATGCGCGAAATATTTTTGCGCTTAGTGCTGTACTCAGGGCGAAGTCTTATGATTGCCTTTCTTGCCAGGGTGCGGCTGAAGCACTGGAATTACTCCAGACAGATACCCCGGTAGATGTAGTGCTTATAGATATGATGATGCCAGATATGGATGGCTATGAAGCCATACCGGCCATTAAAAAAATACAAAAACGGGAGGGCATGCCCGTAGTAGCGGTAACCGCCCAGGCAATGGTGGGCGATCGCGAAAAATGCCTTGAAAGTGGCGCAGACGACTACATTTCTAAACCTATAGATGTAGATAGACTGATGCGCGTACTGCAGGAAGTTTAAAATAAATTAATGACGTATGATTGAAGACAGGGAGCTGGAGTTGCTGATTAATGATATTTTTGACTATCATGGTTATGATTTTGGCGGATATTCCAGGGCTTCTTTTAAGAGAAGGGTAGACAGGCTGTACCAAATGGATGGTTTTGGAAGCTTTGGTGAGTTTTTATCCAGGGTACGGGCAGATGAAGCCTACTTTAAAAGAATGGTTGAGGAAATTACAGTAAACGTTACCGAAATGTTCCGCGATCCTTCTTTTTACACTGTTTTACGCCAGGAAATTATCCCGGTGCTTGCCACTATACCTTTTATAAGGATTTGGCATGCGGGCTGTTCGACCGGAGAGGAGGTGTACTCTATGCC